>JAJTIA010000022.1 GCA_021299995.1 Candidatus Jidaibacter sp.
ATTTTATCACCATCTCCGTGTATAAATCTACTGTCTACACGTATAATGACAGTATCATTTGTGCTTTTACGAAATGATACATATATACAATGCTCTTGATATTCTGAAGCAATAATATATTCAGTATCCCGTTCCATACGCTGAACTACTGGGACTATAGATTGGGCAAGTATTCTCTCTAATTTTTTTCCTAAAGATTTATGCTGAGACTCGAAGCATACCATGAGCTTTAGTCTATGGACAATATTTGCGAAGCTAGTGCTTTGAGCTAAAACTATGATTTCTTCTAATAACCTATTTTGTACCTCGACTACACTCATTACTATGTCTTCGTGAAGTCTAGGGATAGTTAAAATCTCGTTGGCATTGACTTTAATATATAGTACTAGCAAAGTTTTTAATCGGACCATCAAGGTTTCATCAGGACAGTTTCCCATAATATTCATTTGACCTATACCATCTCTATGAATGCTTCCAATATTTCCTAAATAGAAACGATATTTATCATAATCACTTCTAGGCTCACTACTCCCTATAAAAAGCTGTATCAAAAGATTTAACACAAGATTTTTACCAGATATACTGCCTTTTTGCATTAAGTAATCTTCTGTTGCAGCTTGTAGAGCTTTTTCTATTAGCTTTGGATTTATTTGCACACTATTTTGTACAGCGCGCTCTAAAAGAGATGCCATAGTTATAGGTGCATCTTGTCGTTTATCAAGTATAGAAATGATAGCACCACCCAGATTCACATCAGCGTCTTTTTCTACCAGATATTGTACGATATTCCAGTGTTTATGTTTTATTGCAACCACAAGCGGCGTTTCCCAAGCATCATTTTGGAAGTCGTTGATATCAATCTTACCTTCACCCACGATTCGTTTCACATCTTCCAGCTTGCCAGAGGCTGCTGCCTTATGAAGCTCGGTAAGTGCCAGCTTTCTAGGGCTTTTGTATCGCTTTGAAAGCGCAGCTCTTTCTGCAGCTGTAGTGAGATAAAGCTTATTTCCAGCGATATAACGGTCTAACAGGCTAGTAGGCATCTCTTCATTACTAAATCCAGTTTTCATTGCTTTTAGTACTTCTTTAGTTTCTGCTTTTGTCTTGGTGATTTTACGGCCATTATACTCTATATAGTCACTTGTAAGCAATAACAGTGCACTTGGATTTTTATAGATGAATACTATGTTATGCATTGGTGCAAGCCATATCTCTGGGTTAGGTACCTTAGAAGTGCAATAATATGAATACATTTCTATTGCAAGTGGTAAATCCAAAGTACCTGTCTGCGCCCAATTCGTAACCTTACTACCATCAGACCCAACAAAGCATGCTATTTGCTTTAACAAATCCTTTGGATTTTTATGCAGCATCTCATCTAAAATTTGAGCTGCAGATTTCTGCGCAAAGTAATTTCCTATGCATTCGTATATACCGTTATATATTCTCGCAGTTTTGTGTAGACCATAGATACCAGCACATAGCTCAGCAGATACAGGCATAATCGATGCCACAACGCCTACGCTTGTAGAAGTCGTTTGCAATACTGCAATTGACATCAAGTTAGCAATGTAACTCTGTAGAGCGAAAGCTCCAAGAACTGTTGCCATAGTAGGAATAAAAAAGACGCCTAATCCCAGTGATACACCAAGGCCTGGCATAAAAGCATATCCCCAAAAGCCCCTGTTTACAGCATTGCGTGCATGTTCAGTCATATACTTTGTTCTTTCAGCAAGCAAAATAGCTATATGATCGATCTCTGTGATATTATGCTCGAGCACTTCTTTATATTTGCTCGAAAGCGTTTGATAGATCGCTTTATGCGTTTTGAGCCTTGAGAAAGTAGCATATGCAAAATTCTTTACACTCGCATTATTGTGTTCAAGATCACCATAGCATTCTATTATTAACTCTAAGTTTTTGCCTTGGGTGATAGATGCAATGGTCTCTGCCATTGTAAGCTTTAAGATTGAGCTAACTTCATTAAACTCTCCAAAATTCTTACTTATATGCTCTTTTATTTTTTCTTGAGCGCCTGATAACGCGTTATATATAGTAATTAGCTTCGGGACGAAAGCATCTGAATTTACTTTTATACGAGAGCAAGCTCTTAACGCATATTCTTCTCGAGCATAACTAAGAATTTTATATTCGTCTAAATTCGATTTTTTGATAAATACATTAGGGTCTACAATACCATCTATGATTTCTATTAGTCGTAGCTTTGTCATGTCTATTTCATTAACACCTAATCGCAATAGTGCTTCTTCGGCAAAGAGCTTCACATCATCAAATTGACTTCCGCTTTTAGCATTAGATATAACAGTTGCTACCTCTGTTGATGTGTCGTTTAGTGCTACCAAGGCATCTATAGCCCGTATTACATGAATCTCGTCTTTATCTTCCTTGATTATCTTAATCACTTTTTGCACAACTGCTTTGCTATCTATAAGCTTATTATACAAAGCTCGTAAAGATTGGGGCATGTCATCTTGTATATTTAAATCAGATAAGAGACTGGCTCTTAATTGCTCGTGTGCGAGCCCTAATAAATCTTTCTTCCCATTTTCAAAAAGATCCCAAAATTGTGCGAACAACATGTAGTCGTTATGTAATTTGCAGTCTAAGTATATTATATTAACTACATGCACCCACACTTCTTTATAGTAAGGAGTATATTTGTATTGTTGTAAGAAATTCTCAGCATCTTTTAATTCTTTACTATCACGGTAGCTTAAAAATCCTTTTGCAAGCTTTGAGGCTGCAAAGTACTCTTGTAAAGTCTGATGTATAAAATATACATGGTTCTCTAGGTCCGATTTATTTTTTCTTATGGTCTTTATCAATCCTAAATCTATCAGCTCTAGAAAAAGCGATTTATCTTGAAACTGCTCTTGGTATGGCTTAATTAGAGTTATTATACGCTCTGGGGCAATAAGAGAAGTACGCTCCATCATTGCGCTAAATGCAATATCTTCTAGTAGTGATATAAGCACAGCTTCCTTTTCTTTAGTGGTAGGTGCGCTCTGGCGGTTTCCATAATATGAAAGCATTAACTTTGATACTTTGCCATACATTTCAGAAAGCGATATCGTTTTTACGCTTTTCTGATTATCTATATATATATTACACACTAATTCTAATAACAAAGGTATACGTGCAATATCAGCTGCTGCTTTATTGGTATGAAATAACTGTGTCAAATTAGACTCGTCTGCCTTATGAAATCGGGAGATATATTCTTTAATATTATCTTTTTTGAACCCTAGGTTTTCTAAAGTACGATCAAAGGCTGGCCTCTTGCCGTTTAGCTCTATTGCGATATGTCTAGATGTAATGAGTATGCTACAATGAGGATCATCTATTAAAAACGTCAACATTTTTTTGATATTAGGAGACAATCTTTCTGCTATTTCATCGTATCCATCTAATATAAATAGCATGTTAGCTCTATTATCTTGATTTAATATATGCGCTGCTAGTTCTGCTATCTTTTGTGGCTCTGAAGACGAGTGTAAAAAACAGTGTTTTATTATAACACTTGCGATGTAGGAGAAAACCTCATCTTCTTGCTCATCATAACTAAGTTCTCTTAATGAAATCCAAATTACAGATGCAAATTCTTGAGCCCATAATTTATCTTCTTGCCATTTTACAGACAATAACTGACATAATGTGCTTTTTCCCACTCCGGGCTTACCATAGATTAAAACCTTTTTACATTCTTTGCCTTCTGTAGTCGCATCAAAGATCTTCTCTATATCAATACTGTTGGTAATATCAATATCATCTAGACAGGCCTGAGCTGCAGCAAACTGCAGCTCATTCTCTCTAGCATCAATACGATTTACTAAGCAAGTCTTAATACTTGCGTGTTCTACATGCATCTCAACGTCTGAAAGCACATGCGAAATGTTTCTTAAGGTTTGATACTTAGCTTTTAAATTATCTCTCATATTGATTACTCCCTATTAAAGCAGCGTACAGCCACCAGGTTGTTGAATATCACCAGGGAGTGTTTCTGCCAACTTCCTTAAAGCATGTGTGTTCAAGTCGAACTTAGATAAAGAACCAGCTTTATATCCATAATCTTTAATAATTAAAGCTGGAGCATTTTCAGTATAGTAGAATACAAATGCTTTATGTTGTGCAGTGCTACAGAAATTCAAATGCATCACAGTAGAGTAATCTGGGTTCGCTCTAAAGTAAGCATTGGCTTGGCTATTAAAAATACCAGCTTTGTTTGTTACCCTTCTTTCAACTGCATCGCCTAAATAAACAGCGTTCCAATCTACATTTAAAGATTTTTGTAGGTCCTTCATAAGATCAATATGACGGTTTTTCTTAAAATTACCTAGGTCGGGTATAATAGAATCTACAAACTTTTCAGTGTCAAAAATCACCTCTGTTAAATCGTAGTTGAACGCCCCAGCACTGACTATTGAGCCTTTAAAAGTATTTTTATAGAACAGCACAAATTTTTGGTGCTCTGCTGCTGACCCAAATTTAAGCTTAAAGCTGATGTCAAAAGCACCATTTTCTTTGTCGGATTGCTCAAAAATCGCTTTATCTTGGCTTGTATATATGGCAGCTCGGCCTACTAGCGTTTGCTCAACTATGCTGCCATAATAAATATCTTTTTTTGGGGCGCATAACGACTTTTCTAAAGCAATTAAGATATGTGCATAACTAGTCTGCTCCTTCTTAGTTTGCTCTTTCTCATCGTTTTGCGGTGCTGCATCTACTACTAACGCTGCTGCAGCTAAATTCCCAGCAACTTGTGCATATTCAGCTATAATGGAACGAATAGAATTATTAGATATCAACGCATTCCCTATAACTGCTCTAGTGAGAGGGCTAGTATTGTGTGTTGCAAACCAAGCAATTATTGCGCTTCTTTCATATGTATTACCATCCTCTGCCATCACAGGATCAGTCATCACTTCCAAGCTAATAGGGCATATTATTTGCTCTTCTTGCACGCTTAGTGCAGGTCTTTTATTTCTCATAAATCCTCTTTATATTTCAATTTTATTATGTTTTGACGACATATTGCAATATTTACGAAATAACAAAGACAATTGTAAAACACTCAAAAAAGCGTTGCAAGAGGAATTTTGTTAAGATTTTAGAAGTCTTTTATCACATAAAAGCTTATGATAAACAAAAAGTTATATTATATTTGAAATTTGAGCGCTTTGATTTGCGCTATCTCTAAAATAGAAATTTACTCAAAATATTACTAATGCCTCAATAATGAAAAACGGTGCTTAATGAAATAACATTTCTAGAAGGAGAGCTTTTGAAGGAAGATAGACTATAGGATAATAGCTAATAAATATGAATCTAAAGCGATCGTTTCTCAAGAGGTTTGAGTAGCTTTAAGATATAACTACCCTAACAACTTGATGAGTTCCATTATAAAAAAAGTGCGAAGATTTTAATCTTTCTGCGAAAATAAATAAGCCAGTATTCTTTTTTAACTCTATGAAATCTGCAGCTGTGCAAGATATAGTTGCGCTATCTAGAAAAATAATAGATTTATCTTGTATAGGGCAACCAAAGACTTATAGAAAGGTACAAAATGGAGCTTAATAATGCTAAACATACAGCATCCTGATAATTTATAGTTAATACTGCAAAGATCGATCCTAGCTCTAGTATTATGACTGATTGCTTTAAACAATAATATTTAAATATAAAATAGATTCTTTATTGCCTTTTAGGAATCAGGCAAGAAAAACATTCGATCTGCAAGGAATATCAGAGCTTGCATTGATAATCAAAGAGCACGTTATTAGACAGACACTGACTGTTGTACAATCTCAAGATAATAAAGTGTGCTATGAAGTTATAAGTGGTGAAAGAAAACTACGTGCTACAAAAGCGTTAGGCTTAGAGAGCGTGCCTTGCATTTGAATTATAGTAAATTAAGTTGAGGCTTGCGGTTTAAAGAAAGCTGCTAATGCATCAAATAATTCATCGAATTGTGTAATTTTTTCCTTAATCCACCTTTTCATATTGGGCCAGAATCTCTATATCGGATTCAAATCAGGCGAATCTGGAGGTAAAACTATCTCACTAACATTATAACCTATTCCCAATTTGGGAGTAAGGTTTATTTCTTGAATTCATCTCGTATCACAAACCTTCGATTATGGCATACTTTTAGGCTAATAGAATATATTAAGTAATAGCACTTCTCATTCCATCTGAAGTTTTCTAGTAAGATTGTCAGTGGCAAAATAATTTGTGTTTTATGTGTATAAATCGGTCATATTTTGCTAGATGTTTGAAATGCTTTTTGTATTACATACTTCTCACATACTTATAGAATTTTTGAAATCTCTGTATCCACTTAGATGATACATTAATTCTATGCACACCATCTCTCTTCCTATTCCCTATCCCAGGTATGATGTTTCTTTTATAACATTCTTAATACACTTTGCAAAATTCATCTATACAATACAATATTACGGTTATATCATTCACATTCATGGCTAAGTATTGTGTTTTTTGCGATTACATTTCTACTATTGGCCATTTTCTTTACAACTCCTTATACATTATTCGCATTACATACAACTACAAAGCCGTGCCACTTTTTGCTACTTTAGCAATAGGTGTTTGCCTATAGCTAAAATAACCCCAGCAAAACAATGACATAGCTATTATTTAAAAATACTAAATTTAATGATGTATTAAAGGCAGGTTTGTTATGGCTTCAATAGCTGGATTTTTAGCATACACCTCTATCGGGACACCACTGTGTGCTTTAATAGTATCTTCAATCATCGTTTTATCCAAATGCGTGATATCGCCTAAAAAATTTGCCAATACTTCATATACTTCTGGTACATCAACGGGTTTGGTTTTCATGTATTTTGCTATAACATCTGTTTGCTCTTGGGTAGGTGTAATCTCCATCAGTAATCTGTTTTGCATCCAACCAACCTTATAGTTTTGGTCTATAATGTTGACAGTAGTGCCTTCAGATACTGCATGAAACAGCATTTCTATGTCTTCAGGATACATACGTATACAGCCATGACTAGCACGAGAGCCTATACTGCTTGGCTTGTTTGTACCATGTATTGCAATGCCTGATAAGTTAAGGCTCATCGCATATTTGCCTAATGGATTTTTAGGTCCTGGTGGTATAAATTCTGGCAAATCTGGATTTGCTGCTCTGATAGACTCAGGTGGTGTCCAAGTTGGATTCTCCCTCTTTAACGTAATTTCTGCTGTACCTGTTGGAGTTCTCCAGCCCTCTTTGCCAATACCGATTGGGAAGCTCAACACATTTTTATCATCAGCGAAATAATATAAACGTAGCTCAGACAGATTGATCACAATACCTTTACGCTCAACATTAGGTAAGATATATAGAGTTGGTATGATGATTTTTTGTTGTGTATGTAAGTTTTTAGGGGTGACTCCGCGGTTTGCTGCTATCAGCTCAACGCTACCAAGATCGAATTTGCGTGCTATAGAATATAAATTATCACCTTTTACAGGTTTATATTCCTGCATTTGTCCTATGGCATCACCCTCTATCACATAATTTGTAGCATATGAATAAAGTGGTATAAGTGCGATCAAAAAGATAATAAAAAGAATTCTCATAATGTTATAATAAATCAAAGGCTTATAGATTTATTTATGCATCATAAATCTAGCTTTGCAATTATTTTATATGTGCTTTGAGCCTTAATTTTTTTATATAAGTTTTAACCCCAGATTCCACCTTCTTATTCATCAATACCTCTTTGATTTCATCATCGGATAGTGCTGCATCTTTCTCGTTAATCACTTTCTTGTTGATGATTTTGAATATGTGAATTCCATCTTCAAGCACAATTGGATCAGATATATTGCTTGCCTTAATCTGCATTAACTGTTTTGCGACCATTGGGTTCATCTGGTTAGAAAGTACTTTACCTATCACGCCACCAGATTTAGCGGTAAACCCTTGAGAAAATTGTCTTGCGATTGAAGAAAATTCACTGCCTTCTTTGATATTAATAATAAGGCGTTTAGCGAGCTCCATCTTTTTAGCAAAATCTGCCTGATTATTGATGTAAAAAACAATTTCGGCGAGGTCAAGCTCTGCAACTTCATTTGCGATCTTGATTTGTTTTTCTATGCTAAGTTTATTGTCTTTAATTTCTTTGGCAGAAACTAAGATTGTGGGTTGTATATGCGTTGCAACAATCTTAGACCATATAATCTGATTTTTTATCTGTTGTTCGAATGATTGCAAGCTCACACCTTTTGATACTAGCATTTTTTTAAAATCCTCAACAGACTTATTGTTTCGCCCAGCAATATTGCGGTATGCATTATCTAAATCATAATCATCAAGTTCGATTTTGAGGCGTTGAGACTCTTGCTGAATCAGTTTTTCATCGATCAATGTTTCTAAAACACGATCTTTAATTGCGTCGCGTGAGCCGATATTATCTGGCATTCCGCTTAGCCTTATCATCATAGTGGAACGATCTTCAATATCGGCAGCTGTAATAGCAGATTCATTTACCTGCGCTACAACTCCGATTTCCTTAGAGATAGCAGAAGTGCTAAGCGCTAAGCATAACACACAAACGGCGATTTTAAAAAACTGGTACATTTATATCAATTTTATATGTTGTTGAAGGGCGTAAATCTTTGAGATGCGTATAGTCTCTTGTCACCCTAATCATAGTTTCCAAGCATTCATTATTATTGTATAAAGATAAGCCACTTGAAATCATAGGTGTAGAAATCTCGCTCCTTTTTTTACCGATTTTACGATGAAATTCTCCTCTAATCCACCATTCTTTGTAAAATCTATAACTGAGTGATGGAATAATTTCTTGTCTATATTTATTGGCATTGAGAGAATCTATAAGATTGTGGCCTAGATAAAAGTGAAGTAGAGATGCTACAAAATGATTATCAGAATAGCTTGCAAACAGCTCATTACGATTGAGTTTAGGGTTTCTATTATCTATCCTCGATTCGTTATGTATATACCAAGACTTAGTTGGTTCGATAAATAATTTAGATACATAGTCAGACTGGTAGCCATCAAGGCCACTCATTTCATTAAAATTTGTGTCTTTTTGAGCCCTCAACGATTGACCAAAAACGAATCCCAGATTCTGAAAATACTCGGATTGTATATTTCCTTTTATTCCATAGTTTATACGATGTCCGCTTTCTACAAGGTCATATCCTTTGAACTTATTATAAGAAAAAAGATTTGAATATGAAATTTCTGGAGATTGTCCATCTTCGTTGTCTATATGCTTTAGTTTTTTTAATTTTGGGCTTACTACGCCTTGAATCATAGGTGAAATGATTACTGTTGAATTTTCCATCCTATTTATTAAAGGATAACTAGCTTCAGTTATATATTCTGGCAAAAATCTTCCTGTATAGCCATTACCAGGATTGAAATGAGAGATATAAGAGCTTTGTGCTACTACACGCTCCATATTGTATTGATAAATGTCGCCACGCAATGCAACTCTGTTAGTGAAAATTATTCCATAGTCTGAAACTAATTTGTGTTTTAGCTCATTTTCTGCGACGATTCGCTGATATGATAACCCTTGCGCTCTATTAAGATTGGTGTAGTGCGCAGTAAAGCCCCCGTCTATGCCTTGTATGGGCTTGTACTTTCTAGAGTGATATAAGTTAGGCAGAATTTTTGCGGTTGTTTTGCTGCTAGTGTTATTTCTCAAATCTTGAAAATATAAGCTACGTGCATACGTAAACATATTGTCGTGATTATTTTGGTATATTGCATCGGTTGTCAAGATGTCGGACTGGTCTATCTTATATTTTTTGGCAAATGTTTTTGGGCTATCTTCCATAAAAGCCCCTTTGACAAGTAACTCACCTGGTAGATATTTTAAATCCAGTAAGTCTTGCTCTGTTTTAAATTTGAAAAATCCTCTATAAGCATTTTTGCCTGGCACAAAAGTCCCACTTTTATTAACTTTTTTTGTATAGGTAGAGACGTTGTAAAATTCATATAACCCACGTCTTGTTAGATGTCGCAGCTCTATATCGTGTACCAAGCCAGCATTTTGAGTGATTGTTGAGCCAATAGTAGCATCTGTGTTTGGAGCAATATCAATATAAAAAGGTATTCTTACCATGCTTCCTAAGTCACCATTCCAGCGATAAGTAGGCATCAAAAACCCAGTTTTTCGTTTAGCTCCAGGTGACGGAGTGACCAAATATGGAGAATATGCTACTGGAAATCCGAATATTTCTATCATTAAGTCTTTATAATATACACGTTCTTCCTCTTTATTTAATAATGCCTCTCCAGCACGCATTTGCCATAAAGGCGTGTCTTTCACAAATGTGTCACCACATATATTGCAAGGAGAGTAAACAAATGTTTTCAGCTTCATCACGTTTTCGTTTTCCATCTCAGCTAATGATGAAACAAGCTGACCTTGAGCTCCCATTCTAGCCTTGAAATTGAGAATCACACCAATGTTATTTGTTCTATTGAGTTTTGCTTTATCAGCAAAAAACATTGCACCATCTTGCCTTAAAATCACTACATTGCCATGTGCGTATATGTCATTTGAATTCCGATAAAATAACATTTGATCCGCGGTAATAATCTGAGAGCCTTGTATCATGCTAACGTCGCCTATAGCACTGACGAGGTCACGTGATTTTTCATAATACATATCGTTTGCCTCTATAGCTACAGGCTCTGTGTGTGAAATAGAAAACGATTCTTGTGAGCTGTGGCAAGGCAGGGCGTTAAACAATAAGAACAATAAAGTAAAGCATAAGACCTCTAAAGCGCTTTTAAAAGATATGAGACTGTGAGGTTTATTATTCATCTTCTGGAATATCTTCTATCTCAGCAGCAAGCTGGGCTATTGCATATTCTTTTAACGCTACATAATTCACTTTGCCGGTTGCAAGAATTGGTAGCTCCTTAACAATCTTTATGATTTTAGGCACGAACAACTCAGATAAACCAATAGATTTAAATTGTTTATGAATTGCTTCACGAGTTGCATGAGAGTTTGTTGTGAACAATAAAATCACCTCTCCTTTTTTTTCATCAGGTAGTGAAAGAGCAGCAGATTGATGATCTTGATACATCTTCCAAACATTTTCTTCTATTGTTGTGAGCGATATCATTTCACCTGCAATCTTCGCAAACCTTTTAGCTCTTCCTAAAATGGTTATGAATTCATCGCTGTCTATCGATACTATATCACCAGTGTCGTACCAGCCTTTACGCATTTTGCCATCTATGTTGTATTCAGGGCGTTGTATCACGCCAGGCTTATCGGTTTTTAGATACCCAAGCATGATGTTTGGCCCACTTATGATCAGTTTGCCTCCTTCTTTGATGCCTTCGACAGGATCGATATGGTATTTGATGTTGGGAATCAAGCGACCAACAGTGCCAGCTTTATAGTGCATTGGTGTATTGATAGCAACAACAGGCGAGGCCTCTGTAACCCCATATCCTTCAAATATTCTAATTCCGAACTTGTCCATATATGCTTGTTTGGTTTCAGAGCGTAATTTTTCTGCTCCAGCAAATATATATCTTATACTAAAGAAGTCGTAAGGATGTGCATGTTTTACGTATCCACTCAAGAATGTATCTGTACCAAACATGACGGTTGCGTTAGATCCATATACCATTTCTGGAATGATCCTATAATGGAGGGGAGAAGGGTATAGAAACACCTTTACACCTGAAAGCACAGGCATTAAAAACCCTCCTGTCAAACCAAATGAATGGAAAATAGGCAGTGCATTGAAGACCTTATCGCTAGAAGAGAAGTCTACACGAGAAGCTGCTTGCTTTATATTTGCTTGCAGATTTGCGTGCGATAATACAACCCCTTTAGGCACGCCTTCAGAGCCTGATGTGAATATTACGACAGCTGGGTCTAATGGCTTAATAGTATGTGCTTTGGTGATTCTTTTATAAAAAGATAGAGCGAATAAAGATCCTAATACCCCACATAACTTCTCTGCAAGGGTTATAGATGTTCTGATATCCTCGAGATAATAAACCTTGATACACTCTTTTTCCATCCCTTCTATTTGATCTTCAAGTTGAGCTTTTTCAACGAAACGTCTGGATGTGAATACGGTTTTGATCTTAGCTGCTTGGCAACATGCTATCAGATTTTTAATGCCAGTAGAAAAATTAAGCATTGCAGGGATTCTACCATACGCTTGTATCGCAAAGAATGTTACTATTGCACCAGCTGCATTTGGTAAAAATAAGCCAACATATTCTCTAGAGTGCGTTAACCCGGCTATCTTTTTACCTAGTACAAAGCTGCCCTGGACAATTCGTCTATAATTAAACCTGTTATGGTCTGCATCTTCTACAATAGAGTATTTAGATCCAAATTGATCTTGTGCTTCTATTAGAGATTCGAATAATGTGTGTTTGTTTTCGCTGCCTTCAAACATCATGTTTGACATAATATCATAAAGCTCTTTTCCTATTATGTGTCTGCGATATCTACCAACAGTATTATTAGGCACTTTGATAGTTCTTGGTTCCAAAATAGTTATTTTAAATTTTGGAAATAATCTTAATTTTATTTTACCATGTAATCTAGAGAAATGGCTGTACTGTGGACCATCTATTCTAATAGGTAAAATTTTTGCATCAGCTTTATCTGCGATCAACCCAGGCCCTTCGTATATCTTCATCAATGATCCTGTAACCGTGATTCTACCTTCTGGAAATATAACTACAGGGTGACCATCTCGCAATTTTTCAATAATTGTTTTAGTAGCCATTGGATTGCTAGGGTCAATTGGATATGCTCTTAAGTATGTCAGGAATGGCTTAATCCACCATGATTTTGCTTGGAATGTATCTATTGCAAACACTAATCTTTTTGGTAGGAATGCGCCTAATAATGGTGGATCTAAGAAAGAAGCATGGTTTGCAACTATCAACACTCTATCACCAACATTCATAAAATGCTCTAATCCAACTATTTCTACTCTGTATATGATGCGGAATAGAGTTTGTATTATGCTTTTTATTATATTATCCGGCAAGATACGGGCTATATAAATTGTTGTAAAAAAGTTTGTGAGGCACATTATTAAGATAAGATCTGATATAGAAATATTTAATGCTATCAAACACATAGTGATAATGCTTGCGATTACCATGAAAAGAGCATTCATTATATTGTTTGTTGCTATAACACGTGAGCGATGTGAACGCTTAGAGTTGACCTGCATAAAGGCATAAAGTGGAACTATGTATATTCCGCCAAAGAATGACACTAAAAATACAGAGAGAGTGATGATAATGCCGTATATATCAGATAAAAAATAGTGTAGACCGCGTACTGTTGTTTTTGTTTCAAAAAATGTGCTAGAAGACCATATTAAAAACAAAAATATTGTCATTAAAAGCATAGAGATAGGGACATACTGTAGGTTTATTACTCCTTTTAATATTCTATTGCATAATGCAGAGCCCAATCCTGTACCTAATGAAAACATTGTGAGTAACATTATAAAAACAGAATCATCACTGCCTAAGATATCTTTAGTGAAGTTAGGTATTTGTGATAGGAACACACCACCTATCAACCAAAACCAAGAAATACCTAGGATTGCAAGAAAAGTGTCTTTCTCTCCACGTGCATAGTTAACACATTTTGTAGTTTCTTTGAATATATTGTAGCTGAGTTTTAGATTAGGTGATGCCTCATTTGTTTTGGGTATGAATAAGCTTGCGATGAAGCCAAAAATTGCAACTGCCATCAAAACAAATATTGTGTGATCAACTTGACCATTTTGATTAGATATTAAGACGCCTCCAAGGATCATGCCTAGTAGAATGGCCATAAATGTGCCAGCTTCTATCAGGCCATTACCTAGTATAAGCTCATTTTTTTCTAGATGATCGGGTAATATACTATATTTAGATGGGCCAAATAATGCAGCTTCTATGCCAGTTAAAAATATAGCTATCAACAATAGAGTATAGCTTTGAAAATAAAATCCTAATACCCCGACTAATGTTACAAAGATTGATGAAAATTTTATTATCCTAATCAGTAATGACTTATCGAACCTATCTGCCAGCTGTCCTCCAGTTGATGAGAAAAAAACAAATGGAAACATGAAGAGACCAAGCGCTAGATTTATAACCAATGATCTTGTAAAAGGACTAAGCTCTGTCGAGTAATATGTGATTAGCGTGACCATAGCAGTCCTTATTAGCGTGTCGCTAAAAGCACTGAAAAATTGACAAATAAACAGTGGAAAAAACCGTTTGGTTTTTAGCAAGCTAGCAATCGATACTTCATTTTGCATAATTTTTTTAATTATTTTACGTTGCGCCAGATTCGCTTATAGGCGATGTAGAATATGAGAGTAAATGCTGCAGTGAAGATTATGGTCTTTAGACCTAGTGATTTTCTAGCCTCCATTTCAGGTTCAGCAGCCCATTGCAAGAAATTTGTAACATCTTGTGCCATTTGATCAATAGTAGCTTTGGTGCCATCCGAATATTCAACTTGATTATCTGATACCAATGGAGGTGTCATAGCGAGCTGCATACCGCCTCCTGCAAAATATGGGTTGTAGTGCATATTTTCACCAACTGTGAAACCCTCTGGTGCGGGCTCAAAACCTGTTAATAAAGAGTACAAATAATTTGCTCCATCAACTCTTGCTTTAACTATCAACGAAAGATCAGGTGGTAACGCACCATTATTTGAAGCACGAGCAGCATTATCATTTGCATAAGGTCCAGGAATTCTATCGAATGGTTTGCCAGGTCTTTCGAAATATTCACCTTCGTCATTTGGGCCATCTTTTACCATGTATGAAGCAGCTAAAGACTTGACTTCCTCTGCTGAAAATCCAATTTCTTGTAGGTTTCTAAAGTATAGATGCTTTACAGAGTGGCAAGCAGCGCATACTTCTTTATATACTTTAAAGCCTCTTTGTATTGATGTTCTATCGAAGTTGCCTAATGGCCCATCAAAGCTCCATTTCATTTGTTTGGGAGGTAAAACATCTGGATTATTTGCATATGCAAATGTTGACCAAGATACCAATACAAGTACTATTATGCTTTTGAATAATTTGTTCATTATATATAAAAAGTAACTTCAAAACCTACATTATACCTAGTGGATTATAATGAATTTGTCAATTCAACTTATTTGCAATCATTGGCACTGTAATTAGGGCATCTTCTACTGATATGTCGAATGTTTTATCAATTATGTGTCTTACTTCATCAAGTTCTAGAGCTCCAGATAATATAGATTTTCTTGCGTTCTCAAGGTGCGAGCAAACTGTACTTGTGACATATCCAGCGAATAAAGATGTTATTTTGTCATTTGATTTTTCAAATATAGGAAACAAATTAGGGTTACTAGCAATATCATTAGCGATCATCGATCTTAGCGATAGCAGGCCATTATATAGAAGGCTGTATTCCATTTCTTTATCTGAATTTTTCAGTATGTCTAGAAGCATATGAAATTTATCTATTGATAGATCTGGCATCACAGATTTTAAAAGCATTTGAGATTTTTCTAATACCTCGATAGATGAAAAGCCAGAATCGTGTAGATCATCAATCAATGAGTGCACATATCGTTGTAGTGCTAAAGAAAATGTTACAAACTGCCTTGCCTCTAATGCTGCTGGCCCATGTAATATATCGTCTAACTCTAAAAAATCTTCTTGTATCTTTGCCATAATATCCATCCGTAGTTGCGTGCTTAACTATGAATGGTAGTTGCAAATGATTAACAAATCGTAAAGATAGAGAAAATATTGAATATTTTGTGGGTTGCATATACAATACCTAGGATTAGAACATCGGTATCAATTATTATGACTTCTTTATTTTCGATATTGCGCCCCAAACAGCTTGGTGACCTTAAGCCATTACCATTTTTTATGGTGAAGATATTGGTGCCACAAGTGAGATATTATATGAAGAATTGGCTTTCATCTGGGTTTAGTGCTCCTTTTGAAGCATTAGAGAATGCTGATTTTAATAATTTTTCACAACTATTGTTAGGCTTTGAGGCAGCTTATATGTCTGAAACAGGGGTTGATATGATCTCTTGGGTCAGTAAATCTTTAGGTACTGCTTTATTTTCCCTATATTTAGATAAAAAATTGATACAGTATTATTCAGATGAATTTAATATCAAGAATACCCCGCAATACAAGGCTAATATCTTCACAGTTGCTGCAAGATCTCAATTGTTGAGCGGTGACAATACATTCCAATCTCACATAACTTGGGATTTAGTGAATCTTGCTAGTGCACTAAATCACATTGTCTCAATTCCAACTCACTTATTTCAGGCAGAAAGATCTATGAGGTTGATACAAGAGGCTATAGTTGATACTAAGTCTATTTCCTCTTTTGATTCTAAATATTTTATATTGGGGTTAGCCGGCGTTACGATTCTTAGCGCAGTTAGCGGTATTGCTATAAAGAAATGGTGTACAGATTTGTGCAAAGCAGAATATGATAATAAAAGAGGTGTTTTAGATGTTGCGAAAGCTATAGAGCAGAATATCGATACAATAGAATCAAGATGCTCACTGAATGAGCACGTGAGTTTCATAGCGGATTCTCAATGGAATGCTGTAAAATTCCGTATTAAGCATGATGTTGTAGACTATTCTGGTGATTTTTTGCAAGCTGCAGTTTCTTCTTCTGTGTTTTTATTAAGTTTTTATTTTCTGAAGCAAGCCATCTTAGGTAATGGTGCAGTGCTAGATAGAGGTGAGGTTACTTTATTGATCAATAAAATTTTCAGTGAAGCAAACACTATGATAAAGATAGGTAGTGGCCTTAATAAAGCATATATAGGTATTGTGTATGCAAAAGATTCGTGGGAAAAATTGTCGAACTTTATTCACAAAGCTGAAGAAGTAAAAGTAAAAGTGCAGTCTAATACTCTCAATATTTCGCACATAGAACAAGAAGATTCTAAAATCGCTTTATCTATTAAAAACTTTGAAATGAAGTGGAGTGGATCAATCCCGATAGCTGCTCAAACTGCTGTTGTGAGATATCAAAATGTGACACAAATAGATGAAGCAGATTTTCAATATGGGCAAAAGTATTATTTGAAAGGTGAAACCGGAGCAGGTAAAACTACAGTGATTCATCATATATTATATGGATACAGCCATGCAGAGTCTATGAAAGGGGATGTACAAATATCCAAAAAAATTAAGCATTTAATTACTTTGCCTAATCATGGAAATAAGAATTTGACAAAAATATTAAGGGATTTTGGATCTGAAACTGCAAAAAAATATATTGCTGCTTTGAGGCTGACAGACGTATTTGAACAGAAGTTAGATAGGGCTTGGAATACCTTTAGCGCTGGCGAGCAAAAACGAATTGCGTTGTTGGAAGCATTGCTCACAATAGAGAATGATTCTCTTTTAATTCTAGATGAATCATTTAATAGCATAGATAGAAAAGTGAAAAAAGATGTTGAAGCATTGGTGGATGAAGTGGCGAAAGATAAGAATCTATGCCTTATCATGGTAGACCATCAAATAAAAACCAAAAATCATAATATTGTCACTGTTACCAAGAACACTCAAAAACAAGAGATCGTGAACGTAATGAAAAAGCTTGTTATACAGCAAGCACAGAATAATAACACACTTAGTGCAATATTAGGCGATTTTGATCAGGCTGCTGCAAAAAAATATATCGAAGTTCTTGAGTGTTCGGAAATATTAAAGGGGTGCAATAAGCACTGGAATGAATTTAATTCTAATGAGCAAAAACGAATAGCCCTTTTACACGCGTTATTGAACATAAAGGAAGGCACGCAATATATAATTCTAGATGAACCATTTAGAGATTTGGATTCTAAAATGCAAATCGCTGTTAGCGCGATGTTAAATGATGTTATCAAGATGAAACAAGTTTCTCTTGTTGTAGTGGAGCGCAAAGAGGATGATAGGCCTCATATCGCTAAAGCCAGTAAGAGGATGAAAGAGCTTACTGTGAAAGACAAAAATTCCACAGATACACTTGGCAAAATATTAGGCAATTTTGATTCTAAGACCACAGAAAAATATATAAATGCGCTTCATCTCACAGATGCGTTGAAGAATATGGATAAGCACTGGAATGAATTTAATGCTAATGAACAAAAACAAATTGCTATTTTGGATGCTTTGATTCAGGCAGAAGAATCTAAGCATAGTTTGATTATAGAAGCCTTTTCAGAAGAATATTTAAATGAATTGCATCCAGTCTCTCCAAAAGAAGAAGATGTGACTATTGATATATACAACAAAGAGAAGCCTATACATGCGCATCCAGCAAAAACATATTGGCAATCGTTTGTAGGTATGTTTAGTGATCATTCTAAAGTGCAGTCGGAAACACCTGCATGCTGCGCTCATGGGCACGGTCATGGGTATGGGCATGGGCACTCATAATATCATCAATCAATACGATTTTTTTATCTTCGATATATGGGGCACTATACATGATGGCCAGAATTTTATCCCACATGCCAAAGAATTCATTGATGCTGTGAAAGATGCTGGCAAGCAGTATGCACTACTTTCCAATGTTCCAAGGCCGCTATCAGTTGTACAGCATAAGCTTCAATCGCTCGGGTTAAACATAGAGAATGAGCGTATTATCACTTCTGGGGATTTCTTTTTGCATGAGTGCGCTAATGGTAATCTTACTGGAAAGGTTTATGTTGTAGGGCAATCGCTTAACACAGATTTGCTTGCTCATGCAAATGTTGAGGAAGCTTTAAACCCCAGCGATGCATCTTATATTTTATATCTTGCGTTTGCGGATGATGAATCTCAAATCTATGCATTTAAACAAGAGCTCCAAGTCTTATTACAATACAAACTGCCATTTGTATGTGTGAATCCAGATATTACTGTTTATCATGGGGATAAGCTAAGATATTGCCAAGGATACTTTGCTAAATTTTACGAGTCTATAGGGGGAGACGTGTTGTATTTTGGCAAGCCTCACAAAAAAATATACGACCATCTGTTTGAAAAATTTCCTATTGATAAAACACGAGCAATTATGGTAGGTGACTCGCTTTCTACTGACATTAAAGGTGCAAATGATTCAGAGATCGATTCTATTTTAGTGCTAACAGGCTTACACAAGGATGAGAGAAATGTTGCAAATTTGTTAAAATTATCTACAAGTATCCCAACATATATACTATCGGACTTGAAGTTAACAAATGAAAACAGCAGCGCTTGAGGCACAACTATCTGAAATATCTAGCAAAACTTTTTTAAATGAAAAAGATTGTATAAAAGCATTAATTAAATATATACAAATTTCAGATGCTCAATGGGGCAAAATAGATGAAATTGCCGTAAGCTATGTTGAAAAAATTCGTGCATCTAGCAAAAGCCCAATTGAAGATTTTATACATGAGTTTTCACTTTCTACAGATGAAGGTGTTGCGATAATATGTCTGGCAGAGGCATTTTTAAGAATACCAGATCAAAGCACTGCTATAGAATTTGTAGAGGATAAGCTTAAAGGTAAAGATTGGAAAAGCCATATTAAAAAAACTGGCTCTTTATTTGTTAATGCATCTGCTGTTGGGCTGTTATTTACGGGTGCACTTACTAGTTTTTCTGACTCAGGATTTAGCTTGAATAAGTTGATCTCGAAGCTTGGCATGCGTGTGGTACTTAAAGCAATTAAACAGGCGATCAAAATTATTTCGAATGAATATATTTTGGGGAGCGATATTAAGGATGCGCTAAAAAATTCAAATGCTATTGAAAAGCGAGGATATAGATTTTCTTTTGATATTTTAGGTGAGTCATCTCGGACGGCGGCCCAAGCAGACTATTATTATAAGGCTTATATAAAGGCTATTTCTGACATAGAGAAATCAGCATCTTCAGGTAAGATACATAAAAATCACAATCTGTCTGTTAAGCTTTCTGCGCTTCATCCACGTGTGATATATCGCAAAAAAGAAGAGCTCAGATTACAGCTATTGCCAAAGCTCAAACATATTGTGGGGCTATGTAGAGACGCAAATATCGCGATCTCGTTCGATGCGGAAGAATCTTATAGGCAGGATATCTATTTAGAAATCTTAACAGACTTAATATTGGATCCAGAATTTGCGGGCTATGAGGGAGTTGGTTTTGTAATACAGGCTTACCAAAAACGCACATTTTTTACGGTAGACTATATTATATCGCTTGCAGAGCAGGCTAAAAAACGAATCCCTGTGCGACTAGTAAAAGGTGCGTATTGGGATAGCGAAATAAAATTTGCGCAAGAGTTTGGTTTGGAAAACTACCCTGTGTTCACATCTAAAGAATATACGGATGTCTCGTACATCGCATGTGCGCAAAAGATGTTGTCGCACAACCATTTAATATATCCACAGTTTGCAACTCATAATGCACATACAGTTTCTGTTATTAAGAGTATTGCAGCAGGCAAAGAATACGAGTTTCAGCGCTTGCAAGGTATGGGGTCTCAGTTGCATGATCACATTTTGGCAGAGGGTGAGAACTCTCGTATATATGCGCCAGTTGGTAGGTATGAAGATTTACTTGCATACCTGATGCGAAGGTTACTTGAAAATGGTGCGAACTCATCGTTTGTGAACTTGCTTGCCGATACAAGCGTACCGATTTCAGAGATTGTTGAAAACCCAATTGCAGTAGCTTACAGTTCAGTAGACAAATCTGTAAGCAAACTTCCTCATCCATCTGAAGTATACAATGGGTTGCGTAAAAACTCTGTAGGGTTTGATTTAGGATATGCTCCAACATTCAAGGAGTTTGAAGCGAAATTAAAAAAAGAGCATGGAAAACACTTCGATGCCTATTCAATCATTGCTGGAAAAGCACTAAAGACAGACAAAAGTAGAATTGCAGTAAAGCCTGCAGATCATGATGTAGTGGTGGGAAAAGTTTTTTATGCAACAGATCAGCATCTAAGACAAGCGCTTGATAATTCATATAAATCTTTTAAAAGCTGGAGTACTGTTAATGTGTCGGAAAGGGCTTCAAAAATCCGTTCATTTGCAGAAAGCTTGCATGCAAATCGCTTTACACTTTATTCACTTTTAATAAGGGAGGGTGGCAAAAATATAGATGACGCTATTTCTGAGGTAAGAGAGGCGATAGACTTTGCTTATTACTATTCGGCTATGTCTGAAAGATATTGTGGAAAACCAATAGAATTGCCTCATTATACTGGTGAGAAAAACACATTGTCATGGCATCCAAAAGGAGTATTTGTATGCATTAGCCCATGGAATTTTCCTCTCGCAATTTTTCTTGGGCAAATCTTAGCAGCACTTGCAACAGGCAATACGGTGCTTGCAAAACCTGCGGATAACACTCCAATTATTGCAACCTTTGCATTTGAATTGCTTTATAAAACAGGCATTGATCAAAACGCTGCACAGTTGTTGATAGCTCGTGGTAGGCAGATTTCTGATGTTGTGTTAACCGATAATAGGGTGATGGGCGTGTGCTTTACAGGCTCTACCGAAGTGGCGCATGGAATTAACAGAATACTTGCTGCACGAAATGGACCGATTGCAGCATTTATAGCTGAGACAGGTGGTCAAAACTGCATGATTGTTGATAGTTCTGCCCTACCAGAGCAGGTTGCAGATTCTATAATTCACTCTGCATTTGGTAGTATAGGGCAACGATGTTCTGCTCTGCGTGTCGCATATATTCAGGATGAAATATACGATTGCGTAAAGGAGATAATAATAGGTGCAATGAATGAGCTCACAATAGGTGATACAGAAGAACTCTCGTACGACCTTGGCCCTGTGATAGACGATACGTCTAAAACTGATTTGATTGCACATCTGAAGAATATTGTTAAAAAAGATGGATGCTCATTGCTGGCTATCCATTCATCAATAAACGATAAGTTGCTTAAAAAAGGCAGCTTTATAGTGCCTCATATTATTGAGATCGACCATATCTCAAGGATTGATAAAGAGAATTTTGGACCTGTATTGCACCTGCGTAGATATAAGGCGTCCGAGCTAGAGAATGTGATAGATGAGATCAACAGCACAAACTTTGGCCTCACATTTGGTATACAGACTCGAATAGCAGATAAAATAACAGATGTGGCCAGTAAAATACATGCAGGCAATTTATATGCAAATCGTACTATAATTGGTGCACAAGTTGGTACACACCCATTTGGTGGCGAAAACAATTCAGGCACAGGGTTTAAAGCTGGTGGCCCGCATTATCTGTATAGATTTATGAATGAGCGGGCTCTTATCATCAATACAACAGCAATCGGCGGCAATATAGAGTTGCTAAGACAAGTTGGTGAGGATTCTTAATATATTTTTTACCTGTGAGATTCAATAGCTCTTTCTTGTAGTTCTATTGAGTCACTGTATAGATCCTGGTTTAGTGGTTCTTTTCTATGATCTACTGATATAAAGTTTAGTGTTGGACGATCTATTCTTAATTTTATAAATTCTTCTTCGATTTTACGGCAGGATTTATCGTCCAGGTCATTATAAAGCTCGTCTATTAAAATCAGTTTTTTCTTTCCATACATTGCGGTTAAGGCCATCATTATAAACTTGATTTTTTTCTGTTCACCACCGCTTGGATTATTAAATTCTACGCATTCACTTAAGGTTAAATTTCCTTCTGTTGTTTTTTTGAATGGTATTGCTATTTCTAGCGCTTGTATCAAGCGTATACACTCTTTATTGATACCATCGGCGTGCTTCTCTTTCTGCTCAGGCGTCAAAAATGCTGTGAAGACATCGAAAGGAGTGATTTTTGCAATATTAACAGAATTACGAGATTGTTTTTTTAATGTCTCTGCATTTTTTTTGTCTTCAGATGAGTTGCTGTTTATAGAGAGAACATTTGTTAATCCTAATATCAATGCATTATACAGAGTATAAACTGCACTACTCATATATAGGCTTTGGTATACGGTGAGATTTGTAATATCTTTGATTTCGCCTTGAGGAATATAAGCAATTTGATCTAAAGGTATATTGGACAATGTTGTTGTGTATGGAGCATTGCTTAACAAAGCTATTCTGTTCATTTGAGACCCGCCAATTGCTCGCAGAATACAGCTTTTTCCAGTGCCATTTGGTCCTTTAAGTACAGGGGATGGAGCCATCTTTCCTTCTGCAGTCTTAAGTGCATATTTGAGATTTGCGGTTACTTCTTTGTATACTGAATCTTTAAAAACTGTCTTAGTAAATGATATATCTATATTAACGTCATTTGTGTTTTGAGAATCATTCAATGCCTTTACGGCATATAATCCTTCATTTGCAGACAGTATGGTGTAGACTGATAACGCATCGTTGAGTGTGGCTTTATCTTCTCTACGCGTAGCTGATATTATTGAGTTCACAAAGCTTTGTATTTCAAAAACAAGGTCTGTAAAATTTTTTGAATCCTTTTCTGTACTTTGAATTGCACCAATTATGGAATATGCATAGAATATTGATGTTGTGAACTGAAAGATATCATTAATTTTATCGTATCTTTCTATGTCGCTTAATACGGTATTTTGCTTTGCTAATAAGGCATCGAGTTGTCTTTGAAAAATGCCATTCTTTTCTCTATTAATGCTGATAAATTCACCCTTTCTTGCTGATTGTTGCAATTCGAATATCTTCTTGTCAATAAGTAGACTAGCTGCTTGACATGATTGCTTTTTAGTATCTATATACAGTTTTATAAATTGAGATGCAACTGATGCAACTTTTACAAGCACAAGACTTTCGAATAGTGCGGCATCAGAATTTGATAACACTGTTGCTAAAGTATATAAAGACATTACAGCTTGTGCGCTATTTGTGCCCGCTACTAAGGCAGAGATGTTATATGTTTTGATGCATTGATATACGTTATCTATATAATTCATAGAGAGTTGTTCGCATACTGCACCAATGTCTTTCTCTGTTGTTTTAAGTGATGATGACTGAAGATCGGTAAGCAATTTTCTGTGGTGTCTATTTGAGAAGTTATCTGCGCTAACCCCTATTAATTGGATTGCTCCCATACACAATAAAAATCGCAATTTTGCATCTTCAGACGATCCATTTATTGCTTGATGCAAAAAATACACTCCTTGGTTAGCTAGTAATGACTGAGCAGCTGCATAGCTGAAGCCGAAAATAAAGAAACTGAATGGTCTAAAGTAAGGCTTAACAGGTTTGACTAATAAAGCATCTTGACCTGTAAGCCCATCATAATACCAATACAGATAGTTGACTATTCCCTGTTTTATTTTATCAAATGACATATAAACTCGTTTACATAATCTGTTATCTGATCGCTATTATTACTTAAAATTGCCTATGAGTCAATTTTTTTTTATCTTAAGCGGCTGAAAACTATATTTTTTTTACGAAAAACTCTGTTTTTCTATCTTCTACTTTGTATCCAAGTGATTCTAGTTGCTCACGGAGCTGGTCTGCGCGTACCCAATCTTTTTTAAGTTTTGCATCAGTCCGGGCTTTAGCTAGATTCATTATATCATCTGGTATAACATCCTCTTGAGCACTCAAATTAATTCCTAAAAGATTGCTCGCATATATGAAAGATTTAGCGGAATCAATAGATTTGGTTTTTTTGTAGTGTGCAATCAGCTCGTGCATTTTGGCAATAACGGAGACGGTATTCATATCATCTGCAAGCAGCTCTAATAGCTCAGGTGCTACGAAAGATTCATCTATTGATATCTCTAGGCTATGCAGAAATTCTCTGAACTTATTGAGGGTTTTTTTTGCATCTTCTATGGCCTTTTCGCTGAAGTCTAAAGGTTTTTTATAGTGTGTGCCCAAGTATATTAAACGTATCGCAGCGCCATCAATACCTTTGTTTAGCATATCTCGTACGGTGAAAAAATTGTTGAGGCTCTTGCTCATTTTTTCGCCATTGACCATTAAGAAGCCGTTGTGTACCCAATATTTCACAAACTGGTTAGATTCTGATGAGCACACACTTTGGGCAAGTTCATTTTCATGATGTGGGAATGTAAGATCTGCACCACCTCCATGTATATCAAAGTACTCGCCCAAAATAGCTTTTGTCATTGCAGAGCACTCGATGTGCCAGCCAGGCCTACCTCTGCCCCATGGGCTATCGAATCCAAATTCATGCTCGTCGCTGGGTGATGGCTTCCATAATACGAAGTCACGCGGGTCAGCTTTATATGGTGCAATTTCTACACGTGCACCTGATATCACTTCATCTATAGACCTGTTAGAAAGCAATCCGTAATCTTGATATTGCTTTACTGCAAACAAAACGTGACCTTCTGCTTCGTACGCAAAGCCTTTTGCTATCAGCGTCTTAATCATAAATATCATGTTCTCTATATGCTGCGTAGCACGCGGCTCAAAGTCAGGAGAGAGGCAGTTAAGAGCTGCCATATCTTCATGATAAAATTGCGTTATTTCTTTTGTAAGTCTTAAAAAATGATCCCCTGTTTGCTTGCATGTGTTGATTATTTTGTCATCAACATCTGTTATGTTGCGCACGTATGTAACCTTTGCATATACAGCTTTCAAAAGCCTATAGAGAATATCATATGCTACTGCAGAGCGTGCATTTCCTAGGTGAGGCCTGTCATATACCGTTGGTCCACATGCGTACATGCGTATATTGTTAGCATCGATTGGTTCGAATAGCTCTTTTTTATGCGATAATGTGTTGCTTAAATAAATATGTACCATTTTAATCTACCCATGTTTTACCAAATACAAGGCGCCCATGGCTGCCACGTTTATCAAGCCATATGCTTAATTTTTGCAGCCCTTTTGGAAGTAACGCCTCAATTTCAGCTACTTCGTTTAGTATTCTTATATCTTTTAATACACCATGTTTAAAGCGTTGTAGCTTCAGTCCTTTGCCTTTTTTAAGTACAGGAATATCTTTGATATCCAGCACTAATAATCGTCTGTTTTCTCCCAAGAAAAGACAGTATTGACCTGTTACAGGTATACATAAAGATTTTTCATCTGATTCTAGATTGAATATCTGCTTCCCTTGTTTTGTTTGCGCAAGAACGTCATTAGATTCTACCAAAAAGCCTTTACCAGATCCAGAAACTAGCAAGATTTTAGTTGCATCCATATGTTTGAATATGTTTATAACCTCTTCTTTATCTTCTAGCCCCATCATTAGTCTTAGTGGGTCACCATCACCCCTTCCGCCAGGAAGACGATCTGCATTGATTGTATAAAATTTACCGAAAGATGTGTATACGACGATTTTTTCGTTGCTCATAAGCTCAAATGAGTATGAGGAATCATCGCCAGAGCGATATTTGAGAGTTCCTAAAGCATGACCTTTATAAGATTTGACCCACCCCATCTGAGAGACTGTGACTGTAATAGGTTCAATTTCTATAAATTCGTTGAGTGTTACAGGCTCTGCTTGCACATCGGTTGCATACACAATCTCGGTCAAGCGCTTGTACCTATCTTTGTTTAGCGCCTTTTTTATCTGCTTGAATTCAGCTATGATATATGCTGCAATATTCTCATCTGATGATAATGTTTGTATAATAGTTTCTTTCTCCGCAGAGAGAGCATCTTTATCTTTAATGATCGCTATATCTTCTAGCTTTTTAAGTGCTCTTAAACGAGTGTTTAAAATAGCTTCTGCTTGTCTATCAGAGAGGTTGAAGCGGTTCATAAGAAGAGGTTTTGGATCTTCTTCTTCGCGTATTATCTTAATAACTTCATCGAGATTTAAAAATGTGATAAGTAGTGCATCTAAAATCTCAAGCCTATCGTTAATTTTAGCGAGCCTATGATTGAGTTTGCGAGTGACAATAATATATCTGTGGTCAATGAATTCGCACAGTATTTCGCGGAGGCTCATAACTCTAGGCATGCTGTTGCTTGCAAGCACGTTAAGGTTCATGTTGTAGCGAATTTCAAGATCACTATTTTTGAATAAATACTCCATCAAGCGTTCTGGATCCTGATCCTTACCTTTGATGCTCAAGACAACTCTGATGTCTTCTGCAGATGCGTCTTGAAATGTCTCAAGGAAGGGTAATTTCTTATCTTGATACAGTTGAGCGAGCTGTTCGATTATTCTCTTCTTGTTTACTTGGTATGGTATTTCAGTGATCACGATGCGCGATTTACCTTTGCCAGCATCTTCTAGATTCCACTTTGCACGTAGCTTAAAAGTACCTTTGCCTGTTTTATACGAGTTTGCAAGTGCAAGACTGTCTATATGCAAAACCCCACCAGTTGGGAAATCTGGGCCTAACACAAATTTTAAAACCTGCTCATCTGTGGCATTTCTATTTTTGACCAAGCATTGAAGTGCATCTAGTAATTCTATTAAGTTGTGGGGTGGGATGGATGTTGCCATGCCCACGGCTATGCCTTCCGAGCCATTTGCAAGTAAATTCGGTACTGCAGATGGCATTACGCAAGGCTCTTGTTGGGATCCATCGTAGTTGTCTTGAAAATCAACTGTATCATTATCAATGTCTTGTAAAAGAAACATTGCATAATCAGTAAGTTTCGCCTCTGTGTAACGCATTGCAGCCTGAGCATCTCCATCGATAGACCCGAAATTACCTTGGCCATCTATCACCTGATACCGCATAGAGAAGTGCTGAGCCATCCTAACAAGCGCATCATAAACCGATGCATCGCCATGTGGGTGGAATTTACCTATCACGTCTCCCACGATCCTAGCGCACTTCTTGAAGCCAGATTTAGGGTCTAGGTGTAATTCTCTCATCGCGTATAAAAGCCTTCTATGCACTGGTTTTAGACCGTCGCGCACATCAGGGAGTGATCGTGATTTGATCGTAGAGAGCGCATAAGCAAAATATCTCTCTTCTAAAGCGTTTTCAAAATTGACATCCAATATGTTATTGTCAGAAGTTGGCATGGTTCCACGAGTAATTTAGGGATGCAATATATTAGTAATTTTATTGCTCAAAGACAAGATTATATTATAAATATGGTGTAAGATTAAGATTTTTTAAGGTGAGATAGATGAGGCTAGTAGACTTTAGATTGTTAATACACAATGCGTCAGAAAAAGGCATTCTGTTGATTTTTGCATGTATAGCAGCACTTGTATTATCAAATACACAGTTCTCAGCACACTATAACGCTTTTGTAAATTATGAGGTCAATTTAATTGGTGCGCATTTTTCTGTACTGCATTTTGTCAATGATGTGCTAATGGCCTTATTTTTCCTCAGTGTTGGAATGGAGATAAAGCGAGAGATAGTGGAGGGCCACTTATCTACAAAGCAGCAGCTTATGTTGCCTCTTATTGCAGCGGCAGGTGGGGTTGTTGTACCTGTACTGATATATGTGTCGTTCAATCATTCAGATCCTATTGCTATAAGAGGTTGGGCTGTGCCTGCAGCAACAGATATAGCGTTTGCACTTGGTGTGCTTGCACTTTTTGGTAAAAATTTGCCAACCTCATTGCGAGTATTTTTAACAGCGCTTGCAATAATAGATGACCTAATTGCGGTTTTAATTATTGCGCTCTTTTATGGTGGCCATATTTCGATCGGTTTTTTAGGCGCTGCATTTTTATCAATAGCGGCTCTAGTAGTTGCTAATAGAATGCGTATTGTGTCACTTCCTATATATTTATTATTAGGTGTTATGCTTTGGTATTTTGTTGTAAATTCAGGGATACATACCACAATTGCAGGTGTTATATTAGGTTTTTTGATCCCACTGAATTCAAGGGACAATAGTAGGTCGCCTTTAAGAATATTAGAGAAGAATTTGAGCCCATATATACTATATTTTGTTTTACCCATTTTTGCATTCGCAAATAGTGGAGTATCTTTAGCTGGTGTCAATATCTGGGAAATTATTAAAACTCCTGTCTCTCTAGGAATTATACTAGGATTGTTCTTGGGTAAACAGATTGGTGTGTGCTTGTCATCTTATATTGCTTGTAAGCTTGGGTTGGTGAGCTTACCAAATAAGTCTACTACTCTTCAGTTCATAGGAGTTGCTGCGATTTGCGGTATAGGGTTCACTATGAGTTTGTTTGTAGGTATGCTAGCATTTGAGGGGCATGATATACTTATCACAGAAATGAAAATAGGTGTGTTAATTGGCTCATTGATTTCTGCGATTTTTGGAGGTATCATCATGCTTATTGGAAAAATCACCAATCGCTGATGCTAAATTATTTTGAATTTCTGGTCGCATTGAAGTTTCTGCGCTCTAAGCGTAAAGAAAGCTTTATATCTGTAATTAGCATGTTCTCGTTACTAGGAATTGCACTTGGCGTTGCAACTCTTATCGTTGTTATGTCTGTAATGAACGGCTATCACAAAGAATTTTTGCGCAACATCTTGGGTATACAAGGTCATGTATCAATTGTACCAAAATCTAAAGAATTCCAGCATTACAACCAGTTTACAAATGAGTTAGAAAAGATACAAAATATCGAGTTTGCCGCTCCAACAATAATAGAGCAGGGGATGTTTGTAGTGCGAGATAAGGCGCATGGAGGCATGGTTCGTGGAATTGACCCGGATAGATTATTTCTAAAGCCGATGATCAGCGAAAAGCTTGATATGAACATACTTGTACAGCTTTTGGATAATGGGAATATTATAGTAGGTAGTGCGCTTGCAGAGCAATTAGGCGTTACAAAGGGCGATGAGATCAAGATTATCATACCATCTGGCAGTACTACGCTTTTAGGCACTATACCACGTTCTAAAACATTTAAGGTGATAGGAACTTTTGATGTTGGGCTTTATCAATATAATTCTACAACTGTGTTTGTGAACCTGCATGATGCCCAAAGGCTGTTTAAATACAACGAGTCTGTGAGTGAGATTGAGGTGATGGTATCTGATCCAGAGCGCAATTTGGATCAGGTGAAGGCAGATATTGCGAAGTTTTCAGGTGGTCAGGTTTACATGGTCGATTGGAAGATGGCCCAAGCTAAATGGCTTAGTGCGCTTGCTGTTGAGCGTGCCGTGATGTTCTTTATTCTCATGCTAATTATACTAGTTGCCGTGTTTAATATTATTTCAAGCTTGATAATGCTTGTTAAGGATAAATCTAAGGCGATTGCGATACTAAGGACGATGGGTGCATACAAGTCATCGATAATACGTATATTTATGATAGCAGGTACAGCAATTGGCCTAATTGGCTCGACAAGTGGTGTGCTGCTTGGCGTGTTGGTTGCAAAAAATTTGGATAATATCAAGGCACTGGTTGAAAATTTAAGTGGTGTTACGTTGTTTGATCCGGTTGTATATTTTTTAACGCAGCTGCCTTCAGACTTGTACATGTCAGATGTTGTGTTGATATTTGGATTATCGTTTACTTTATCGGTAATTGCGACTATATATCCCGCGTACAGAGCTTCCAAATTGCTTCCAACAGAAGTACTACGATACGAATAATAAAATCATTGAGAGATAGTTATGACAAAATCTAGCTTATTAAAAGCTTTTGAAGAGAGAGGATATTTAAATCAATGTACAAACTTAGAAGGCCTAGATGCGCTTGCTGAAAGCTCGATTGTGCCAGGTTACATAGGGTTTGACTGTACAGCGAAATCGCTGCATGTGGGAAGCCTTGTGCAGATTATGATGCTAAGAACAATGCAAAAAATGGGCCATAAGCCTATTGTTATTATGGGTGGGGGCACAACACGCGTTGGTGATCCATCTGGTAAGGATGAAGCCCGCCAGCTGTTGACACCCGCACAGATTGAAGATAATAAAAACGAATTGAAAAAGGTGTTCAGCAAGTTTTTGAAATTTGGTGATGGACCAACAGATGCGATTATGGTGGATAACGCTGAATGGCTGTGCGATCTGCAGTATTTAGATTTTCTGCGTGATGTAGGCAAGCATTTCACAATCAATCGTATGATCACGTTTGATAGCGTGAAGTTGCGTCTTGATAGAGAGCAGCCGCTTACATACTTAGAATTCAGCTATATGTTGCTTCAATCGTACGACTTTGCAGAGCTCTGCAGGCGCTATAATTGCAGGCTTCAGATGGGTGGGTCTGACCAGTGGGGCAATATTGTAAACGGTGTAGATCTATCAAGAAAGCAAGGTCTACCTGAGGTGTTTGGGCTTACAAGCCATCTTATCACTACAAAATCTGGTGCTAAAATGGGTAAAACCGCTGCTGGTGCTGTATGGCTAAATTCTGATATGCTTTCTGCTTACGACTATTGGCAGTTTTGGCGTAATACCGATGATGCAGATGTGGAGAATTTCTTGAAGTTATTCACAGAGCTACCACTTGATGAGATTGAAAGACTTGCAAAGCTAGAAGGTAAAGAATTAAACCAGGCGAAAATTATACTAGCGAACGAGGCGACAACGCTATGCCATGGTAGAGATGCTGCAGTGAACGCCTACGACACAGCGCATAAAACATTTGACCAAGGGTTAGGTGGGGGCGATTTGCCAACATTTGATATCCCTCTCTCCCAGATTGAAGCTGGCATTCAGGCCTATAAACTGTTCCACATTGTGGGGTTATGCGACTCTCTGGGGGCTGCAAAGCGCTTAATTCAAGGAAAAGGCGGGAAGGTGAATAACAAGCAAGTAGAGGGTGAGCATACTATTATCGATGCAAATTTTATAGAAGATGGGCAAATAAAGCTATCATCTGGACAAAAAAAGCATTTATTGGTTAAGGTATTGAAAAATTAGTTGTTTTTTTGTTTCTATAGCGATATAATTTCTACAAGTTCAAATAAAAAAAGAGTGATTTTATGTTATTGAGGAATAGAAACGAGCAAGTACGTAAGGAAACAACTGAGCCTAGTAGCAATCAGGGCTTTAGGAGTGTTGGTATACAATTCAAAGACAGCGTAGGTGATACCGGCATTGAAGTATCTATTCAAAGAGAGCATCATGTAAAAAGCTTGGTATTAAAACTATCCGATTCTGAGTATAAATTTGTTGATCCAGGAAAAGGTGAAGAACTATCCAAGAATATATCTAAATTCCTCCAACCTCTTCCATATCCATTCTTCAAGTTAAAACCTGGTATCATCACCAAGTATTTTGGAAAAGACAGTGATGCTTACAAGGCAGTTGAAGCACTTTATGCAAGACAAGATGTGTTGCTGCATGATTATAGAAGGCGTTATGCTAATATGTGTGTACTTGCTGCTTTAGTGGGTAATTATATCATACCATTGCTTGGGCAAGATTCTAGCGAGCAGATGTTTCAATTTATCTTATTGGTTAGCGTTAGTACCATAGGGTTGAAAATGATTTTTGAAAAGACTCCTATAGGCAATTTAGAGTATATATATAATAATAAAACAAGGCAAATTAGAGCATCGCTTGATACATATATAGGCGAGACAGCATCCGCATATGTGCCGCATTTAGATAGTATTGCGCGCTTTGCAGGTGCATATATTGCAAGCAGTATGTTAGCGGACGCGCCATTGATAAAATGCGCAATTGCATTAGAATGCGCACTAAAGCCAGCATATAGCAAATACTCGCACGATAAGCCTTATATAGAGCATGGTTTATAATTGAAATTAATTTGGAGTTTTTATGTCTTGGCGTACAGATAATGAGTATGGTTATCTATCAGTTAAATTTAATGACGATCTTTTAATCAGTCGTTTTAACAAACTTAAAGATTATTATGGCGAACTGTGTTTTAAAATATCTGTTGAGACAAAGGGTGGTACAAAAACATTGATATTAAATGTATTGGGTGTTGAGTATAAATCTACTATAAATCTAAATGGAAATTTTGAATCTGTTAGCGATATTGACAGGAAATTTGTACAACCACTGCCACTTCCATTTTTAAAATTAAAGACTGAAATAATGCAGACGTATTTCAGCGATAATAAAGTGGCGTGTGAAGCAGTTAAGACATTTTATCAAAAGCAAGATTCACTGTTGCACGATTATAGAAGCCGGTATGCAAACATGTTTGTATTGTCTGCTTTTTTAAGCAACTACTTAATAGACTGCTTTTCCAATCATGGATTTTACATGAACATCCTGCTATTTGCAGGCTATACATATTGCGGTGCTAAATTGCTACCTATTCTTTTAGAAGAGTCTCGGATTGGTAACGTAGAATTTGCATACAATAAAAATACCTCAGACATAAGGGCTTCTATAGATTACTATCTCGGTGACACTCTATCTTCTTGCGTGCCACATTTAGATACTATTGCACGCCTTGGTGGTGCTTATATTGCAAGCGCTATGTTATGTGATGAGCCGTTGGTAAAAGGTGCAATAGCTATCGCATGTGCACTACAACCAGCTGTTAGCAAATATATGCACGAAAGACCTTATATGGATGAAAATGGTGTGTACAATAATTTTTAGAGAATGAGGAATTATCTAAGTAACGCGAATAATAGATAACTAAGGCAGATATGTCATAGGAATAATTTGTTTGCCTCAATAAGCGTTGTTATTCATAATCAATATCATAAAAAGGTCAGCTTCATACTACAGATTCAGTGCAATCATTTGCGACGCCTTCGTCGCTTTGCGCGCCGAATCCCCACGGCGCCGCAAATTCTTGCTATTGATACTGCTTCTTATCCATTCTTCTCGTTAAGTTGCATCATATCCACTATGGTTTTCTCAAGTGCCGAATCATATAGCGCGTTATAAGCTTTTACAGCAGTAGGGGATGTGACGTTGATCTCGATCAGCTTTTCGCCTATTAAATCTACGCCTGCAAAAAATATATCTTGTGCCCTTAAGAAGTCTGAAACATTTTCGCATATCTCTAATTCCTTTGGAGATAGTGATGTTTTATGAGCAGTTGCGCCATGCCCAAGGTTGGATAAAAACCCATGTGCTTGCGGTACCCTTCGTATTGCACCAAGAATATCGCGAGCCACTATAAAGACGCGTTTATCTCCATCTTTTATCTCATCTAAAAATTCTTGTGCTATCACGAATCCATGCTCTTGCATAAATTGATTAATATTAGCTGCAGAATTGAGTTCTGCAACTTTGACCTCATTACCACCAAACCCATAAGGCGCTTTAAGTACGATCTTTTTATGTTTCTGCAAAAAGCTCATCACCAAACTCGCCTGATTCGTGAGAAGAGTGTCAGGTATATAATTAGGAAACCTTAATGCAGAAAGCTTTTCAGGAGTATTACGTATAGCAGAGGGTTTATTGAAGAATGGTATTTTGCTCTCTAAAATATCTAGCATGTAGGTGTTATGAAGGTATCCGAGATCAAATGGCGGGTTTTGGCGTACTAACACGAGCTTAAGGTCTAGCAAATCAGCAATGTGAGGGGAGGCTTGATATTTGTGATTTGCATAATCTAGATCCACTATATGGCCATGGGCACTAATTGTTTCACCTGCAAAATATATATCATTAGGGCAAAAGAAAAATAGCTTATACCCACGCGATGCAATTTCTGATGCGAGCAGTAGGGATGTATCGCTTTCAAAATTGAGCGATTCTAGAGAATCTGTTTGTATACCTATCATGCTATTTCTTTTAAGACGACTTGTTTTAGGCATTCTATATAATGAGGCTCAATGCCGGATGCAGGAACTCGGAAATATCCTTTTGCACCATTTTCTAGTGCTAGCTCTTTATATTGTATGTCAAGCTCCACAAGTGTTTCAGAGTGTTCTGAGACAAAGCTTACCGGTACAACCACAATAGATCTATTTTCTTTTGCTGCCTCTAATATGCAGTCCTCTGTGGGAGGAGCAAGCCATTTTAGTGGCCCAACTTTGCTTTGATAGCAGACTAAATAGTCGAATTCATCTTGGTTCAAATGCTTTAGGATTTCAGCAACAGAGGCTTCGACATGTTTTTGATATGGATCCCCTTTTTGTATCCTGTTAAGTGGAATGCCATGTGCAGAGAATAAAACAATAGGTCTACCAAGCTTTTTTGCCTCATCAAGCTGTGGTTTTAAAAGCTCTGCATAACTTTTTACAAAATTGGGCTCAGTTTCATATGAGGTTATATATTTTGTTTTATCATCGAATCCGAAGATTGTAGCATTCTCTTGCCATAAATCTATCGAAGATTTGGTAGTGGTAGTGGAGTATTGAGGATATAGAGGCAATAAGATGATCTCATCTGGATCAAATTTCTGTACACTGGATGCAACATCCTCAAAAAATGGATATGCATATCGCATGTACACAAACGTTTCAAAATGATATTCGGCATGGGAAGACAATGCTTGCTTCAAAGCTATGCTTTGTGCGTATGTTTCTGCCAAAATAGGAGAGCCTCCTCCTATTTGATTGTATATGCCTTGGGCTTTTTCTCTCCTGGAAGAAGATATTAGATTAGCAAGGAAATATCTAAATGGATTAGGTAGAGATATGATAGCTCTATCATAAAATAAGTTGAATAAGAATGGTTTTACCTGGGCTCCACAGCATGGGCCGCCAAGATTATAAAGGACTACTGCTATTTTTTTCACTGAATTTTTCTTGTATACTATATAAAAACTTAGCACTATAATGACTAAAAATTCTCTATTTGCCAATGAAAAACCTATATAAATTATCATATATTCTTATATCATGTGGAGCGCTTACAGCATGTTCAGGAGATAGTAAAGCTACACTTGGTATAACTAAGCCAGCTCCAGACGAATTTGTTGTGATTTCTAACAAACCCCTAAGCATGCCACCAGAGCTTGCAGGATATGGGTCAAATCAAGGTGATACTAATGCTTTTAGCAATCCAAATAGGGCTAACCCACATGCTGTTCATTTAAAAGATGCTCGTAAAGAAGCTGCTGCTATTTCTCATGAAGATGAAAAATTTCTAGAATCTTTAGGTATGGAATCGCATCAGAAATCCGATGTAAAGAAAGAGATTGATAAAGATTTAGCACGCAAAAAAAATAAGCTAGAAAACCAAAACACTGTGAGCCAAACTATCTCTAAAATTAGAGGTGATGGCGTTGACAATGTGATTGATCCTGTGAAAGAACGTGCCCGTCTTCAAGAAAATAAGGTGCAAGGTAAGCCGATCAATGAGGGTGAAGTCAGCAATAAATCTGAATCTACTCTAAAGCGCTTGTTTGATTGAGTTGTGTTCAATAATTTTAAGAGTAATAGCTTTTATACCATTCGACAAATGACTTAAGCCCAGTTTTAAGGTTGGTTTTAGGTTCAAAACCAAATGCCTGCTGGGCCTTAGTGATTTCTGCATATGTTTCATACACATCACCTTTTTGCATCTCTACAAGCTTAATAATAGGCTTTTTACCAATTGCATCAGATAATGTCTCGACGAACTCTAATAACGCTACAGGTTCATTGTTCCCAAGATTGTATATCTCGTTCCCAGCAGGGGAATGGTTGATGGCTCCCACTATACCCGCCACAATATCATCAACATAAGTGAAATCTCGCTTTAGATTACCATGATTGAATAGCTGAATTTCTTTGCCTTCTATAATGTTTTTTGTAAATATAAATGGTGCCATATCTGGTCTACCCCATGGGCCATATACAGTGAAAAATCTTAATCCAACAAAGTTTAATCCATATATGTGATGATAATTTTCACTCATCAATTCGTTTGTGATCTTTGTAGTAGCGTACAAAGAATTTGGTTTAGAAATAGTATCAGATTCGCTATATGGAAGCTTTGTGTTAGCGCCATATACAGAGCTAGAGCTTGCATAGACTATATGTTTCAATGTTTTTAGTGTCTTTGCGCATTCTAAGATATTGAGGTATGCATCTATGTTGTTTTTTATATAAGCACTTGGATTTATTATTGAGTATCGCACCCCTGGTTGTGCTGCGAGGTGTATTATCATATCGAAATCAGCGCATGTAAAAAGCGAAGAAACGCTTTCATAATCTGCTAAATCGATTTGATTAAACTCAAAGTTTTGATGTTTTTCTAATATTGAAAGTCGATCCTTTTTAAGCGCTGCTGAATAATAATCATGAATATTGTCGATCCCAATCACATAAAACCTATTCTCGAGCAAAAATTTGCTTAAGGTAAATCCTATGAATCCCGCAGCGCCGGTTACTAATATCCTCATTATACTTTACAAATGACTTCTTCTTGTACCTTATTAACAGAAATAGTGCGAGATTTCAAATCAACTGTTTGGATAAATTCTTTGTTGAACGGGTAATATAAAGTTCTGTTTGTCGCAGGGTCTTGAACTTCTATTATATCACCTGCGCCATAATTCATTATATTTGTCACAAAGCCAATTGAAAGGCCATCTACATATAACGCTTCCATGCCTACTAGATCGGCATAATAAAATTCATCATTTTTTGTAGCTGGTAATTCAGATCTTTCGATGTATAACTCCACGCCATGAAGCTTTTCTGCCTCATTTCTATCATCCACACCTTCTATCTTTGCGATAATTAAATCGCCTTTAGAGCTAAAGTATTGTACTTTAACGGGTTGGTTACCGAGTGAAGAATAAACGTAAGAGAAATTCTCTATATCCTTGGGGGTATCTGTATAGATTTTGATTTTCACCAAACCTCTTACGCCATGAGGCGAGGTGATACGACCTATACAAACAGATTGATTGTCATGATTTTTATTCATATTACGAGCGATCATACATTGACCCTAAAACACAATACTTTGGTTATGCTGAGATGCTAAGATTTTTGAATAATCTTGCAACAACATCTGTAGGCTGAGCACCATTAGCTAGCCATTTTTTAGCTTTTTCAGCGTCTATTTTAACGCGATCAGCACTTTCAGCTACAGCTAATGGATTGTAAGAACCAATAACTTCGATGAATTTACCATCACGAGGTGATCTTGAATCTGAAACAACAACCTTATAATATGGTCTTTTTTTCGCTCCTCTTCTAGCAAGTCTAATTTTTACTGACATTATTTTTACGCTTTAGAATTATAAATTTCTTGCTATTTTATACCACAAAAAAGCTATTTGTAAATCATATTATTTCCCTATATGGTATAACCTCATGGATTCCAGAGTTAAAAATCGTCAAACAATAGGATCGCTGCTGTATAAAATGTTTTTTATTAGGCAAGATATGGCTCTATTATCATCAATATTGGTGATAATAGCAATAGGTCTTGTATGCCAATATACGGTGTCTCAAGCAGATGGTGATGACTGGTTTACAAAGCAAATAACAACAGTGTCTGTGCTTCTTGTAGCGATGTTTGTGATGACAAGAATAAATTATACGATGCTCTATGATAACGCATATATGATATATGCATTAGGTCTAATGTTATTAGTGATAGCAAATGTTATAGGTTATAAAGCAATGGGTGCGCAGCGCTGGATTAGAATTGGGTTCATCAATTTTCAGCCATCTGAGTTTATGAAAATATTTCTAATATTGGGGTTAGCTAGGTATTATCAAGATGCACATACAGATGATATAAAAGGTATAAGAGGTCATATAGTACCTTTATTGCTTATTGTGATTCCATTTTTATTGATACTGAAACAGCCAAATTTAGGAACGGCAAGCGTTATTTTGATGTTGGGTGTGGGGATTATTTTTGCATCTGGTCTCAATGTGAAGTATTTTATAGGTATGGGTGTAATTGTGCTTGCTTCAGGTCCTGTTGTATGGGGTTTGCTGCATGATTATCAAAAGCAAAGAGTGTTAACATTTTTGAATCCAGAGCTAGATCCACTAGGCGCAAGTTATAATATCATTCAATCAATGATAGCAATTGGTTCAGGTGGACTCTTTGGTAAGGGGTTTTTGGAAGGGTCGCAAAGTAAGTTGAGCTTTTTACCAGAAAAGCATACAGACTTTATCTTTTCAGTGCTAGGGGAAGAGTTTGGGTTTGTAGGTGTGATGGTAACTCTATCACTTGTTGTTCTGATCATACTGTTTTCATATCGTATGGCATTAAGCAGTAATACTCAGTTTGGTAGGATTATAATGCTTGGCATGGCCTTAAGCTTTTTTATACACGTTATGATAAATACAGCAATGATAGTTGGATTAATGCCAGTTGTTGGGATACCATTTCCCTTTCTATCTTATGGTGGATCTAGCCTAGCTGGTTTTATGATTGGTTTTGGTCTGTTGCTAAATAAAAATTTGTTACATAATAGGCGGCAATAATCCAACGCTTGTTGTAAATACTAAATAAATTCGTTTTTGAAATAAGCTTATAGTTGGAAGAGAGTGTTAATAAAAAATAGATGACATTTCTTTATTAATCACTGTACTATCCATCTGATAAAATTGAATAAGGTGGTTGAAATGGATGGCTATAGCAATGATATTAATTTATACATGAAGCAAGTTAATAAAATCATATCAGAGCATTATTATAAGACGGTATATCTCCAGAAAAGCATAGCTAATGCTGTAAACTCAGATGACTTTGATCAAGCGATTTTTTTAACTCTCACATCAACTCAGCTATCTAACCTTACCAAACAAAACAAGATCCTGGCTGATGTAATAAATTATAATAGAGATGCTGGCATGATGTTGTGTGGTGAATTAATTAAGTCCACTATTGTTAATAGGGCTGTTGCCCTATTTTCTGAAGAGAGTATACAAGAAGCATTGATGAATGTGAATGAAGAGCATTTTCTTGATGTGCCAGACGGTGAAAACATTATGCCATTTGAAGAATATCAGGTTCATAGGGATATAGATGATACTGATTTATTGATGGGCTGTATCATAGAATATACTCATGCAGATCAAGATTCTACTATAATAGAGATGAATTTTGATAAATATGCTCTAAGGGATTGGTTAGAAGAGCATGTACTTGTGGTAGATGGTGGGTTGCAAATTACTTTGAATCTGTGAGATAATACATTTCAACTAGCTCTATAAAACAGGTCTTGCAGCCTTTTTTATCGGAGCAGCATTGAGTATGGGGTAGTGATTTGCAGACTTCGCCTTGTTCTATTAATAAATCTAGAATATTTTTTGCAATATCTTTATCTTCGCAGTGGTGCCCTGCTATTTCAAGCAGAGTAGCACCTGAATGGCGAGCTAAATAGTCTTTTATTTTTCTAACTAACACTGTGGTGACCGGGTTACGCTCTGTTTGTTGACTCGATTACATAATCAAGTTTAGCTTTCAGTTTACCACTATTAATTTTATTACACAAATCTTCCAAGCTATTATATCGATTAATAATTTTTAGATCAGATAATAGACCTAATATAATGTGATTTATATGATTGAAGTCAGACGCATTGGGATTTGCTAGGTATTGCGATAATAAAGCTATTTGTTTGTAAAAGTGATGTGGATTAGATGTTTTGAGATCATATGATTCTAAGTCTCGCAATGCATTAGAGTAAGAAGTAAAAGGTATTAATTTTTCATTTGTGATATCGTATAGCTTAATAATTTTATCGCTTGTACGAGGCGTATAAAAATAGAGTAGCTCATCTATCATTTTATCTAGTCCGATTTCGTGGGCTACATCGTATATATTGCGCATTACATAGGTATAATTTAGGCTATACACAGCAAACTTAATTTGCGCAATTGATTGTTGTATATATTCAGCATTCATGGGATTGATGCCTATATGACCTAAAAAAGAATCGCTATGAGAATGAGAGATGTATATAGCATTCAAATTTAGCGCTGATAAAACGAGGCTAATAAGAATACCTATCATCTCATGATTTTCATCCGATATTACATAATATACGTCTTCTAAATCTATTGGGATATGTAGCTTAAAGCTCAAAAATTTAGACATTCCATCTATCTCTTGTCTAGACAGTCCTTTGATAGAATACGAAGTTAAAAAGGCGGCGATTTGAGCAGGAGTGGCACCGCCTAAACACATTACTTGAAATGCTCTTGCAAACTCATCTGAATCCAGATCAGTGGAGAGCATTACTCGATCCAAATATTCTAAAAAATCTGACATGAATACGCCTAAAAATAGTAATCGATATCACACTAACTCCACCTAAAAATATTATCAACCCACCAAGCCATAAAAAATTCATCATTGGCTTGTAGTTGATTCTTACTACAATTTCGTTATCCGATTTAAGCTCTCCAATTGCAAGATATACATCATAAAACAATTTATGTAGTATTGCAGGCTCAGCGATTTGTTGTTGCTCTACTAAGAATAATCTAAGCTCAGGGTATGCTCTACCAATGTGTTTGCTGCCTTGATAAATGTCAAAATGGGCTATTCTGCTGACGTAATTTGGACCTTTGTCATATGATATCTCTTTGAGATTCAGGCTGAAACCAGCAAATTCTATAGGCGTTCCAACTTTTGCTATAGACTCAATTTCTTTTTCTAATGCGACATTAAGAGTTATGCTCAAGCAAACCAATGCAAACCCTAGATGTCCAAGTTTATGAGGGGCGAATTTTTTATAGATGTCTTTTATGTTGATTACTATTAAATAAAGCGAAAGCCAGATTATTAAAACAAAACTCAAACTATAGATCTGAAAATATATTATGATCCCGAGTGCGCTTATGATAGAGGATGCCAAGCTTTTATATTCGAAGGATTTTCCCAATGCTTTCCAAGTAACAAAATAAGAGGTCACGCATATTGCGAGCATTAAAGGAGTGAGATATGGTAGGTATGAGTTGAAATATGGTGCGCCAACAGATATTTTATCGGATGAGAATAACTCTAAAAATAGTGGATAGACAGTGCCAACAGTTACAACTGCTGCAAAGAACAATAAAATGAAATTGTTTAATGCTATTAGTCCTGATTTCGAGATTAGATTGATCTTTTCTTTGGGAGTCTCGGTAAGTGCAAATCTTGTGAACGAAGCTAGTGCTATTGTGGAGAGGGACGCGAGTATAGCTAGTATAAAAATACCTCGTTTTGGATCTGTTGCAAATGAATGCACAGATGTCACAATACCTGATCTTACTAAAAACGTACCTACAACGCTTAAAATAAATGTAAGAAGTGATAGTATGTATACGAGAGATTTGAAATGCGGTATACGCTTTGCAGAGATAATAGCATGAAGTAAAGCTGTACCAGAAAGCCATGGCATTAGTGAGGAGTTTTCTACTGGA
>JAJTIA010000027.1 GCA_021299995.1 Candidatus Jidaibacter sp.
GAAAATGATTATAAAACCATGGAAACTCCTTATATGGAAAGTGTTTTATGGGCATTTAAAGAATTGCATAAAAAAGGCTTAATATACGAATCTTATAGAGTAATGCCATATTCTTGGGCATGCGAAACTCCAGTATCTGATTTCGAAACAAGAATGGATAACTCGTACAGGGAGAAAGTGAGCAAGGCGCTTACTGTCAAGTTCAAGTTAAAAGAAGCCCCGGCAGTTTTAGCAAGAAAGTACAAGGCATGCTACATGGTTGCTTGGACAACAACTCCATGGACATTGCCATCTAACTTGGCGCTTGCTGTATCAAAAGACATAAAATACGTATGCGTTGAGAAAGATGATGAAGTTTTAATATTTGCACAGGACTTAGTGCATAAGTACGAAGATCAGGTAGGGGATCATATCATTGCAGAGCTCAAAGGATCAGACCTAATAGGGCTTGCCTACGATCCATTGTTCGATTATTTTGCGGATCATCCAAATGCATTTGTTGTGCTGCATGGTGATTTTGTGAGCACAGAAGATGGCACAGGTATAGTCCATATTGCACCAGGCTTTGGTGAAGATGATCAGCTGCTTTGTAAGCAACATAACATAGACGTTGTATGCCCTGTTGATACAGCGGGCAAATTTATACATCCTGTCAGAGACTATTTGGGCAAGCAGGTATTTGAGGCGAATGACCCAATTACACAGAAGCTGAAAGCTGAAGGATTGATTGTAAAGATTGAGCAGTATCTGCATAACTATCCACATTGTTGGCGTACAGATACACCACTTATCTATAGAGCGCTGCCTTCTTGGTACGTAAAAGTAACGGATATTAAAGACAAGATGATATCTAATAACCAGCAAATCAACTGGATTCCTTCACATATAAAAGACGGGTTATTTGGCAAATGGTTAGAAAACGCTAGGGATTGGTCGATATCGCGCAATAGGTACTGGGGATGCCCAATACCAGTCTGGAAAAGTGATGACCCTGAATATCCGTGCATAGAGGTGTATGGATCTATTGCAGAGCTTGAAGCTGCATTTGGTGTTGAGGTGAAAGACTTGCATAGGCCGTTTATAGATACTCTTGTTAAGCCAAACCCTAACGATCCAACGGGCAAGTCGATGCTGCGTAGGGTTACAGACGTTCTAGATTGCTGGTTTGAAAGTGGATCGATGCCATTTGCACAGGTGCATTATCCGTTTGAAAATAAGAATTGGTTTGAAAGTCACTTCCCTGCCGACTTTATCGTAGAATATTTGGCTCAAACACGCGGTTGGTTCTACACTTTAGTTGTTCTTTCTACAGCGCTTTTTGATAGACCTCCTTTCCTAAATTGTATATGTCATGGTGTTTTGCTTGGTGATGGTGGTCAGAAACTTTCTAAACGTTTGAAAAATTATCCAGATCCTAACCTTGTATTTAATACATTAGGTGCAGATGCGTTACGGTGGTTTATGATATCTTCTCCTGTGATGAGAGGTCAAGAACTCGTTATGGATTCAGATGCGAGTGGTATTAAAGATGCCTTAAAGCTTGCTGTTAAGCCTATTTGGAATGCATTCAACTTTTTCACTTTATACGCAAATGCAGATAGTATAAGAGCTGTAGAGGATTATTCTTCTACCAATATATTAGATAGATATATACTTTCTAAGTGTATGGAAGTATTAGAAACAGTGAGATCGACATTAGAGAAATATGATACAGTAAATGCAACAAAGTGCATAGAAGAGTTTTTGGAAGTGTTGAATAACTGGTATATCCGTCGTTCTAGAGAGAGGTTTTGGAAGTCGGAGAAAGATCAGGATAAAGTAAATGCCTATAATACTCTTTACACTCTGCTTATCAACTTATGTAAGGTAGCGGCCCCTTTGATGCCATTGACGCTCGAGAAGATTTATCTTTCTCTTAATGATGTGGCCGAAAGCGTCCATTTAGAGATGTATCCAAGCACTGCTTATAAAGCTGATTATGTGCTTGTAAACCAGATGGAGCGTGTTAGAGCTGCATGTACTGCGGCACTTTCTTTACGTAATGAAGTTGGTATAAGAGTCCGACAACCGCTTGCAAAGGTGACATTTATTGGCGTTTCGAATGATGACATTCACGATGATCTAAAGCAGCTTGTTCTAGATGAAATCAATGTGAAAGAGTGGATTCAAATGGATCAGGATGAAATTGTGAACTTTGCTAACTATAAGTTGCAGTTAAACTTCCCTGTGATAGGAAAAAGGATTCCAAGCAAGGTTAAGGATATAATTTCAGCACAGAAGCAAAATAACTGGAAGATAGATAATGGCACTGTGATTGTTGGTGATGAAGTTCTTCAAAATGGTGAGTTTCAACTGCTTTTAGAGCCTAAAGTTGGTTATGAGAATGCAATTGCTGCTCTTCCTTCTAACGATGGTCTTGTGTATTTAGATATATCATTAACAGACGAATTAAAGCTAGAGGGTGCAGCACGTGATTTGGTGCGTGCTATACAGCAGACAAGAAAGGATATGGACTTGAATATGTCCGACCGTATTGAAGTCGCTATCGAATCAACTGATCATATGATGAAGGGTGCGATCAACGGATTCGGTGCTTACATTAAAGAGCAGACTTTGGCTAAAGCTTTAGAGGCATCGGTATCAAAAGAATATCAGCATAAGAAAGAGCTTGACGTGGAAGGCATAAAAATTACCCTATATTTAAGCAAAATTTAAATAAGGTATATTTATGTCGCAAGCGTTGAAAAAACTATCGGAAAAGGGTTTATCTCTACCACATCTTGAGCCTTCTAACGCTCTATTTATGCCTTATTCGATATCTAACAATATGGTGTATGTGTCGGGTCAGTTACCACTTGGTTTTGGTGATGTTAAGCAGCATGTGGGCCAGGTTGGTAAAGACATAGACATCGAGCGTGCAAAACAGATTGCCAAGATATGCGGTCTTAACGTGATATATAGGATGAACCAAGCATGTCATGGTGATTTGGATTTAGTTAAGAAATGCGTGAAGATTACAGTATTTGTAAACTCTTCACCTGAATTCACAGATCAGCCTTTGGTTGCAAATGTGGTATCACAGCTGATGATAGATGTTTTTGGTGAAAAAGGTGAGCATGCAAGATCTGCAATAGGTGTGTCGCAATTACCACTTGGTGTTGCCGTAGAAGTAGAGGCGATTTTTGAGATATAGTAATTTATTTTTATCATGATAATACTAGCGCTCGGTACAAATCTAGGTAACAGGATGCATAATCTGCATATAGCTGTTGATAAACTTGCTAAATTTATAACAAGCATTAAGACCTCTGCTGTATTTGAGACAAAGGCGATGTTGCCTGATAATGCTCCGCCTTCATGGGATATTAATTATTACAACATGGTGCTTTCTTGTGATACTAAGCTTGATCCAAGAGAGCTGCTTGCTGCGGTAAAATCTATAGAGAAGCAGATGGGTAGGGAAGATGGTGCGAGATGGGCCCCACGCATTATTGACATAGATATATTGTTTTATAACGATGTTTTTATTGAATCGGAAGATCTTCACATACCGCATAAAGAAGTATTGAATCGAGACTTTGTGATTCTACCGTTAATGCAGATTGCACCTAATTTGAAGTTTACAGGCCATAATAATGTTTATGGACATACGCTAACACAGATATTTAATGGATTGCAGAACTTTCAGAGTAGTTTTAAGCGTTCTATTCCATTTGATCCTAAGTTGATGGGGATAGTAAATATCACACCAGATTCTTTTTCAGATGGTGGTCAGTTTGTGCGCGCCGATGATGCAGTAACGCATGCGCTGCATTTATATAAAGCTGGTGCATTTTATATAGATTTTGGTGCGCAGTCTACTAATCCACGCTCTATGCTCATAGACCAAGAAGAGGAGTTTGCAAGGCTCGATGATGTGATTTCTGGTTTTATATCAGAAGTTGGTGTGGAAGCTGCAAAACACTGTATCTCTGTTGACAGTTTTAGTGCTGCTGTGCTCATTAAGCTATTATCTAAGTACAAAGTCTCAGTTGTGAATGACCAGTCTGCAGGCCGAAACCAGGCTATTATAGCTAGTGTTGCAGACGCACGTACTAAATATGTAGCTATGCATTCTATTGATTTACCTACATCACAAAAATATCTGCTTTCTCACTATATACCTGCGCATAAGCAGCTGATTTCATGGTCAATAGGTAAGATAGAAGAATTGCTTGAACAGGGGTTGCATTTAGATAATATAATTCTAGACCCAGGTATAGGGTTTGGGAAATCACCAATACAATCGATAGACATATTAAAAAATGTTGCAGCTTTTAAATACTTAGGATGCGATGTTTTGATTGGTCATTCTAGAAAGTCATACCACGGTGTCTATACTATTGCAGAGCCGGCAAAACGCGATACAGAAACAGCTGTTGAGGCTGCCGTTATATCGAGCTATGCGGATGTTATTAGGGTGCATAATGTTAGAAAAGCTCAAAAAAGTATCATGGCTTTCGACGCAATTAACAAATTTTATTCTTTGTCTTAAGAAATATAGAGATTGACTCTTATATTTGAAATATCGTATAATTACTTGCGGAATTTATATGAGGAATGCCGCAAATGTTTTATTTATTTAATCGTTTTTATACAAAGCTAGTTTTATTGTTAAATGCTGATATCAACAGTTCATCTAACAGATTTTTACATAATGCTGTTTATTATAATGATGATTATTTGCTTTCCAACTTGCTTTCGCGCGGTGCAGATTTTGAAGTAGCTGATAAGTGCGGATATAAAGCTCTATACTACACATTCTTAAATGGATATACATCGCTTTCTAATATTTTGATTGAGAAAGGTGCCAAATTTGTAAAGCTTGATAATGGCTTTGATGAAATCGTATCTAAAGTAATAGCTCACGATAACCTAGATTCTCTGCAGCTTTTATTAAACATTGGTGCGTCTGTAACTGATTTTATAGATGGCAAAAGAATGTTGTCTCAAGCTGTTAAATCAGGTTCGGAAGCTTCTATTAAGCTATTGCTTGAAAAAGGTGCGGATATTAATGCGCAAGATACAGACGGTAAATTTGCTATACACCATGCATCAGAGACTTATAATCTTCAGATAATAGATATGTTAGTTGCAGCTAATGCTAATATAAACCAACTAGATGCAACGGGTTGTAGTGCTTTATATTATGCGCTTTTTAATGGTAATAAACTTGCTGCAGAAAAGCTTGTGTCATTTGGTGCAAAGATTGATATATCTCAACAGCATAATCTAGAATTATTACATCATGCAGCAAAGCATGGTTATAAAGATGTTGTGAAGTATATGCTCGAATCTGAGATTTTTGGCAATATCTCTAAGAAGATAGCTGTAAATATGCCAGATGAAAATGATAATACCCCTTTTATGTATGCTGCTAATAACCAGCATCATGAAATTGTGCAGTTATTTGTATCATTTGGTGCGGACGTAAATTATCAAGATGCTCAAGGTCGTGCAATGTCTCATTATGCTGCAATGCATGGGCACATCGCTACATTGAAGCATTTATACGGTTATAAAGCAGATTTCTCTATAGAAGATAACTTTGGTAAAACCCCACTATATTACGCTTTAAGTAATGAAAATATTCAGACTGCTTCTTACATCTATGCTGTTGGAGAAGAGCTGGATTTTACCAATTATGATAATGCTGTTCTTATGCATAAGGCGGCAAAAGGTGGAAACGTGGATTTGATCCAGTTTTTAAAGTCCAATGGAGCAGATATTAACTATACCGACAAAAGCGGCATGAATCCTGTTTATTATGCTTTACAATATGGTAATGCAGACGCGGCTAGGAAAATGTTTAAAATGGGTGCAAAGTTTGATGTAACAGATCGCGATAATATCGAGTTATTGCATAATGCTGTGAAAAAAGCAGATATAGATGTATTAAAGCTTTTGATCGATAAAGGTGTCTCACTAAATAAATTTGACACAGCTGGCCATACTCCAATTTATTATGCTATTAAGGAAGCAGCGCATCTTGGTTATTATTCCCAATCTAAATACATTAAAGTGCTCGAGCTTCTGATTGCACATGGCGCGAATGTTAATCTCAAAGATTACGCAGCATCAATAGAGCCTATTTTCCAAGCGATTGACTCTTCGAATGTTGAGGTGGTGCAGTTGTTGATGAATAATGGGGCTAATCTAAGCGTGCGTGAATTTTATTCTAATAAAACACCGATGTTTTATGCAATTAATCGTGGTGAAATTATGGTTGCAAAAGCCATGATTAAGCAAGATCCTTCTATCGTTAATAAAATCGATTATTCAACTAAAGATTCTGTGCTTACAGCTCTTGTAAAAGCAGGATATTATACGCAAGCTGTTGAATTAATTAACAAATATAATCCAGATATTAATTATAAAAATCCAACAGATAAAGATTCTATTTTGCATATTGCTGTTAAGAATCAAAAAAATGATTTGGTCAAGGCACTAAAAGAAGCTGGGTTTGATTTGTCTGTAAAGAATGGTGCAAATCTAACTGCATATGATTTGGCATTTAACTTAACAAATAGAGAGGCTATGGAGTTGCTTTGTGATCAGGTGGACACAATGCCTGAGCCACAGGTGGCGAAACCATCTATAGTTATTCCGCAAGTAATAAATATTAATATTATGTCTCCTGAACCTAAAATTGAACCTAAAAAAGAAATACAGATGCCAACCGTTCCTACCCCAAGTGCACCGTTACTTGAAGAAGATGAATATGGGTTTGTTCCTGTGATTCCTGTGCCAAGTGCACCTGCATTTGACATCAATGAAAATATAGATTACGGCCAGGCAAATCGTGTTTTCACTAAAGGTGAATTTGCTAACTACATAGGATATACAGAGAATAGAGAGTGTTTAAGTGGAGAGTATTCTGGGTATCTACAACAAACTATAGCTAATATGCATCATTTTCATGTTCCTGTACTCAGTGCTCAGGAGTTTGTGGATAATCATTATGTATCATACGGTGTATATGCGCATGAAGAGATGTATGAGCAATATTTGTTGGATATTTTGCATCAGGCCTTTTAAACAAGTAGATTGCAAGTTTTAAACATTGAATAACATAATATTAGTGATTTATAGTGATATTTAGGTTGTCTTAATTAATTGATTAGTATGTCACATCGATGTTTAGCTGTAATCATAGGACTAATCTTATCTTTTGTTCATCAAGAGATATACGCAGCTGTTGGTACAGAAGAGATAACTTTTTTATCACAAAGCTCAGGAAGAAATATAGTAGCAGAAATTTACTATCCAGGTACTTGTAAAATAGATAATAAACAAGTGAAGCATGGGATTTGGCTTAGAGAGAATTATTTAAAGGCGAAATGTGATATCGATGATACTAAAAAATATCCTTTGATTCTTTTTTCTCATGGATTTCAGGGAGATCGTTTTGGCAATTCTTGGTTTGCAGAAGGGCTTGTTTCGCAAGGGTATATCGTAGCAATGGTTGATCATGCATCAAACACAAGTTATGAAAGTAGCGATTTGTTTGTTTATACTTCTATGTGGCAAAGACCTATAGATATTTCTGAACTGCTCACTTACATGTTGCAAGATTCTAAATGGAATAAGGTAGTTGATGAAGAAAAAATAGCTGTTTCGGGTTTTTCATTAGGAGGTACAACTGCATTATGGCTTTCTGGTATTAAATCGGATAAAGATAAATTTCATCACGTCATGGATGCTAAATATTCAAGATGGGATGATTGGCCGGAATATGCAAAATCACAAGCTAGATTAGTTGATTGGAGCAAAGCAGAGAATTCTTATAAAGATGAGCGTGTTAAAGCTGTAGTTTCTATAGCACCAGATTTAGGAGAGGCATTTTCTATAAATGGATTGACAAAAGCAGATGTGCCAGTACTGATTGTGATAGGTGATAAAGATGTTGTAACGCCAAAAAAACACAATGCTGATTTTTATGCACAACACATACCAAAAGCTAAGTTATTTGTTATAAAAGATGCGGAACATTTTACCTTTATGAATAAATGCTCTGCTATAGGGTTTAAAGTGACGCCTCATTTATGCGATACAGATGTGAAGAAAGATAATGCACACGATTTGGTCATAAATAAAACACATGATTTTTTACTTCAAGTTTTAAAGTGAGAATATCCTTCTAATTAAATTCATTACTATAAAATAATATATAGGTTCTGTTTGTGGCGTTTATCACAGCCTGTGTTGCCACCACGCAATAATTAAATGTCTTGATGAATGGTTGTATCTTTCTTTGCATTGCGTCCTC
>JAJTIA010000041.1 GCA_021299995.1 Candidatus Jidaibacter sp.
TACAGCAATATAATGTGCGTACAACGCGTCTAGCTCATGGTATACCACTTGGGGCAGAGATAGATTATATGGATGAAGGTACACTCTCTCATGCGCTTAAGATGCGCCAAGATTATAGCTAAAAACTTTTGCCGTTAACAAAGTATTAATCAGTTTCTTCTAAAATCATACTAAGGTGAAGTGATTTTAGAGGCTTTATATATGGCTAGAATATACCAAGGGATCTATGAGATACTCAATAAGCCAGAAGATTTTTCTGGAACCAAGCTTTTAGCAAAATGCAAGGTTCCGAATCAAGCATCTGACTCTATTGCATCGCAGCGTAAGAAAGAGGCATTTATCAAGGGGATATATTCTAGGCTTGGTTTAAATGCTGAAGTTCCAGAGCATAAAGAAATTCTAAAGCAAACGCTCGCATCCCGTGGTGATTCTTTAAAAGAGTTATATGAGCTGATATTTGGTGAAGAGTTACTAGTTGAGGCAAGTAAGCAGAATGATGAAGAGCTTAGAGAGCAATTTGAGCAACTAATATTCGATTACAAATATTTCACTGAAGCGGATTTTGAAGCATACAACAAGATGTATGAAGTTGTTCTACACGTTGCAAATCATGTAGAGCATAACAACGATGCGATTGAAGTGTACGAGCGTGCATATAAGCTAATGGTATTATTTGGCACAGATGTTGAAGCCGCAACAAAAGCAATGGATAATTTTGTACCTCAGTACAGTCAGCTACAAAAGCCATTGCACGATATATGCGCATTTGCAATGCCACTACACTTTGAAGGCATGGATTTAGAAGGGTGGAGACAGCTGTTACTGTCAAAAAATTCAGGTATAACAATGCTACAGGACTTTGCATTTGCCGAAAAGATGCAACAGCTGAACAAAGGTAAAGCACCTACAAATGGAGAGAATTTAAAAGCATTAGTTGCGAGAACAAGCTACGGTAGGGCATCAGAAAATGAGAGTTTTGCAAGGTTATGTAAGCACTATAAAGTTTCGGAATATGTCTTTAACAGATGCTTGGATTTAATCAAACAAGGTATCATACCGTATCCAAACACAGTGCAAGATACAATACCAGATGTAATGACGGATTTATCTGAAGTTAACCCAGCTTATAAAAACCACTATTTGGTAAAGCTACCAAAAGGAGATCCAAGAGCATTGATATTAGGTAATATTACATATTGTTGCCAGCATATAGGTGGGAATTCCGAGAGGTGCGTAATAGATGGAGTAACACGTGAAAACCAAGGGTTTTATGTGCTTGTTAAGATGAAGAAACCAATACAGAATCAATCAGAGATAAACTGGGATAATTTTGAAAAGCAAGGCAACGTGATATTGGGTCAGGGGTATGTATGGCGAGGGTTAAACGATAATATAGTATTCGATAGCTGGGAAAATAAAGGAACAGAAAACAATAAGAAGATAGCAGATGCGCTACCAGTATTATCAGAAAAGATGGTAGAGAGAGACCAAAGCATCTCAAGAGTCACAATAGGAATGGGTGGTAAAACACCAAATGAGCTCAAAAATATGGAAGGATCTCCTGAAGTAATGAAAGAAGGCTTTCAATATCGTGATTCTCGGACGCAATCAGAAGTGTTTGTGTCTGATAAACTAACAGAAGCACGTGCGGAAATATATGGTAGGTTGGGTTTAGATCAAAGTAAAATAAAGCAAATAGTAAGTGTTAAGCATGCTGGAGAGTTAAAATCTTTAGAGGATGAGATATTGAAATATGCATTTAATAATAATCTTATAATACCAACATTTGATCCAGAGAATACAGCGTTACTTGTGGAAGAAAATCAAAAAGGTAATAGCGCTATTTATAGTATTTCTGCAATAGAAGCATATAAAACAGGTAAAGTGAGTGCAGCAGATCTAAAAGATCTTGATGCGGATAAAATAGAGCTACTCACTTCTCCTGCTGCAATAGCATTATATCAAACAGGTAAAGTGAATGCAGCAGATCTAAAGGCAGAGACATTAGAAGGAATATATATAAATATATTAAAAAATATATCTTTATATATTTGCAATGATGGGCGAGAGATTGAGACCAAAGAAGATATATCTATAGATATATTAAAAGCACTTACTTCTTTGAGTGCAATAGACGCATATCAAACAGGTGCAGTAAGTCCAGTGGATCTAAAAGATCTTGATGCGGATAAAATAGAGCTACTCACTTCTTATTATGTAATAGAAGCATATCAAACAGGTAAAGTGAGTGCAGCAGACCTAAAAGACCTCGACGCCAGTAAAATAGAGCTACTTACTTCTTTTAGTTTAAGACAAGCATATAAAACAGGTAAAGTAAGTGCAGCAGAGCTCAAAGATCTTGATGCGGATAAAATAAATCTACTCATTTCTGATTCGGCAATAGCAGCATATGAAACAAATAGAGCTTCGATTGGGTCACTCAAGCAATTATCTCAATCGCAAATAGAGAATTTTTTTCAATCTGGTTTGACTATCAGCACTTGGAATGCAAAAAATGATTGCCTAAATTCATTAAAAATCACTACGCCAACTGTTGTATTAGGAGCTACAGCGCTTTATGCTGCAACTTTTTTATCTGCCGCAACATGCGTACTTGCTGCGCCGGTAAGCATTGTATTACTAAGTGGTGGAATAGCCTCTTATTCAATGTATAAATCTAGTCACGCTGAGAAGGTATTGGAATCAAGGCAACAAAAGAAAACTGAGATAGAGAGAATGTGATATACATTTGGTTTCACTAAAGATGATACATTCTTGTCTAGCCAAGCATGCATTTATGGCACTTGCAGTATAGTAAATTCGCGATATAATTAAGGAATTGTAGCCTTGTGGCTATATACAAAAAGCTGTCTTATAATGCTTTGCTAAAGTACTACAGTGCAGATCACATTACAAATAATAAAACTTTGCGCCAACAAGATTTCATCCCCTCCGGCATGCGTATTGGGTTCTGCAGCTATATATAGTGTTGTAACAATCGGGATGAAAATATGGTCTTATGCTAGTGGGGAATCATCTGAAAAATCTCATGTAGAAAGATTAGGTTTATCTAAAAAAGAAAAGGAAACTTACGCAAAGTCTTTTAAGTACTCAAGAGATCAAAGTTACTGGTCAATACCTGTAGCTATATTGCAGATGATTCAATATAAAACTCGTCTTCACCCAAAGTAGTATTAGATGTGAACAGAAATTCAAAGTGTTGTGAAATGATAACATATTTCATGATTGATAGTAAAAAACCCAGCTTGTATGTAGCTGGGCTCTTTAAAAATCTATCAAAGATACAATTTAAGCAGCTTCGGATCTAGAAACTGTTAAAGATACTTTTGCATGAACCTCAGAATGAAGAGCGATATCGATTTGATACATGCCAACTTCTTTGATTTTTGTGTTTACATTAACGCATTCGCTATCCAACTTGTGACCAATTTTTTCAGATATAGACTGTGCGATATCTTTATTAGATACAGAACCAAATAGTCTGCCATCATCTCCAGCTTGTCTGCTGATTGAGATTTCTAAATCTGCAAATTTATCAAGCATAGCTTCAGCTGCAGACCTTTTAGCAGCATTAGTCTTTTCGATTTCAGCGCGTTGCTCTTCAAAAAACTTGATGTTCTGAGTTGTAGCTCGCATAGCTTTTTTGCGCAAAATCAAATATCTAGCATATCCATTTTTAACTTCAACGACAGAGCCAATTTCATTAAGCTTGCCAACTTTTTCTAACATTATAACTTGCATTCTCTTTCCTCAAAAAACTCTATTAAGATGCGGCAAAAGGCAGTAGTGCCAATGCTCTAGCAACTTTAATCGCACGCTTCAACTCTCTTTGCTTAGGTGCACAAACATTTGTAAGTCTGCTGGGAAGAATTCTTCCTTTTTCAGATATATACATAGATAAAAGAGCTATGTTTTTGTAATCGATCTGCGGTGCATCTTTACCAGAAAGCGGGCATCTTGCAGTAGCAGATTGAGTCGCAGGTTTTCTGTTAAATAGAACCGAGTTAGGTATCAAAACAGAACCTTTGTCGTTGTTATAAGAGTTGTTGTTATTATTGTATGCCATTTTAAAAAAATCCCCGTATCTTTATTATACCATAGAACTAACGTCTTCCGCAGTAGCGCCGATAGGAGCTTTAGCAGGAGCTTGCATCATAACAGAAGGTTGATCGTCGATTTTTTCAGCTCTTACAACTAAATGCTTGATGATATCTTCGTTGATCTTACAGTTACGTTCAAACTCTTTGATCGCATCATTACTAGCTTCAACGCCTAACATGATGTAATGGCCTTTTTTATTTTTCTTTACTTCGTATCCTAAAGACCTAAGTCCCCAATATTCTCTTTTTATGATTTTAGCCCCAAATCCTGCGAAAATATCACCGAATTTATCTGCTAATTTATGAACATCTGGAGCAGCAATATCTTGACGCGCTATGAAAATACATTCGTATAAAGCCATATTTTTAATCTCTTGTTTATATTTGAAGACTTAATAAGTTCGTAGATAGTACAAAATTATTTGCAAAACACAAGCACTTTCTCATTGGTAGGTGTAAAAAATTATGCTAATAGACCTTTTAAACCTTTTCTAATGATGCATTTTTAGTCCATAATAGATATGTCTCTACTTTCTTATTTGAGTAAAGACTCTTTAATATTCTCTCATAAAGCTTTACTTGCGCAACATGTTTTTTATAAAGCCTACTATGCTCAGCACCCCTATCGGTTTTAAAATCTACTATTATAATTGTATCTTGGTCAAACAGTATTCTATCGATTCTAAGGTCCTTGACCTCCCCATCTATTAGAACAGACACTGGCATTTCCGATCTTGCATTATCAGACTCAAATATAGTTGAGTGTACATTTACAATGTTTATAGACTCTGATATTGCATCTCTTACGTCAGATTCATCCAATAAATATATATGTTTTGTGAGTATGGAATTAACGTAAGATTCAAATGCGTCATCTTTTAGCACGCATTTTTTGTGCAATATGTCGTGTACTAGCTCGCCATAACGCAGCGCTTTATTTTCGTATACATCTTGGAATGATTCTTTTGATATATCACATATCATGGGCCTTAGCCATCTTATATCTATATTCTCTTTCTCTTCTTTATCTACATGGCTAATGCTGTCTTCATAAACTTCTTGTGTATTCCATATATCTTTATAATGGCCTGATATAATATCGTACCAGCTGCCTTTTTCTTTGTTGTTGGAAAGCCCTGCCACGTATAGTTCTCGTTCTGCCCGTGTTATCGCAACATATAGAAGACGCAGAGATTCTGCTTCTTCCTCTTTATTTGCAGACTCTGCTATATCTTTTAGATAAGATGATGCATGCTCTAATCCCAGCATAAAATGCACACCATATTCGTCTGTGAAAAGCTTATCTGATTGATTGTTTCTTGAGGATGCAGCATCTGCCAATATCACGATTGGTGCTTGTAGACCCTTTGCAGAGTGTGTTGTCATTATCTTAACAGAACTTTCAGAAACAGCGCTGCTCTTATCATCTTCTATAAGTAAGCATTCTAAAAGCTCTTTCCAATTATAGTATTTCATTTCAGATTCGTATTTTTCGAGAAGACATAACAAATAGTCAATCTTTTCTATGGCTTTTACGCCGAACGATCTTATGAACTCTTGCTTATATCCACATTCTAGGAAGATTTTATAAAATGCGTTAAATGGGCTGTGAGATGTAAGAATGCCACGAAGTTTTGCAAGTTTAGTATATATACTATTGTTTATATCCTTGATGTTATTAAGCAAGCATCCTTTTCTTTTGTGGCATAGCACCAGCAATTCTGATTCAGAAACTCTAAAAAATGGGGACTTTAATAGTCCAGCTAGGTTCAAGTCATCAGAGGGATAAACGTGGAACTGTATTAAAGATAATATATCTTTGTATAATAATTCATCTACCAGCAATTTACTCCCTATAGAATCGACACCTATGCCTAATTTACTTATTTCGGATGACATCATATCAACGAACTCAGAACGCTTTCTAACAAGTATCAGGATGTCTGAAGGGGTAACCGGCTTATCTGTATCCGAAATAAGCCTGCGTTGCTTTATCCAATTATTAATACGAGCTGCAATTGCTCTTGCTAGAACTAATTTATGATCATTCTCGTTATGCTCACTTGATGGCAGTCCCCAAGAATCATTTTTTTCTTTTGTAGGTCTGGATTCTAAATCCCATATTGCGATTTTGCCATTTCCAGATTTAAAAGGTGCATGAAGCTGATATCCCTCAAACCTCTCTGTGAATATTTCGTTAACCAAGTCGAGCACATATTTTGTTGAGCGATAAGACAGGCTGAACTCTATATACCTCCACTGTTTTAAAGCATGGGTAACGTGCTGCTCAAAATACTTGAGTGCGTCATTAAAGAGCTGGGGGCGTGCGCCTTGAAAGCTGAATATAGATTGCTTAAAGTCTCCAACAATAAAGATTGTGCGGTTTAAGTCGCGAACTCCTGCTCCGGAAAAAAATTCAAGAGATAGGGCTTTAATTAGATCCCACTGATCCTTGCTCAAATCCTGTGCTTCATCGACCAAAATATGATCTATCTTGTAGTCTAGATTGTATAATAAGCCTTGATCCTCAGATAGTAGATCTAGTGTCATTGGGATAAGATCGCCATAATTTAGGAGGTGTTTGGCGTATTTTGCAGCTCTATAATCAATTAAAAACTGCTTTGTGATCGTTGAAAATGCTAAATTGACTATGGCAGAAACGTGATTTTTTAAATTTTCACAATACTCGCAAAGCTTGGAGCTTTCATGGCTTAGCAACATCTCGAGTTCTGGGTGCTTGAGAGACAATGCTTTTCTTATAAGTTTTGTCCGGGGTTTCTTCTCGGTAGTGAAGAAAAATTTACAATATGCATGAATATCAACAGAATCTATTGCGTTTTTTAAGTGCGCAAGTTCAGGTTCTGTGTTAATAATTTCCCTAAGGCTTGGGCTTATATTGTTGAGTAAAGCCCTAAACTCTACTTCTTTATCGTAGTTTTGGTTTGCACCATGTAAGTCGAACAACTTTTCTGTGCTTAATTCTTTTAGGCGGTGCTCTATATCAGGTGCATAGTTTAGAGATGAGACTATCCTGTTTCTTATTTCATTGAACGAGAAGTAGCAAAACAAAAGTTCGAATGCATTTTGTAACTCTTTAAAGCCATGTGTGGTGCTGTATGTGAGCAAATTATCATAAACGTTCTTGCATAATAGAGACTGCTGATACCTGCTCATTATGTCGAATTCTACATTATTGCCAGATATGCGATTAGCCTTTAAAATCTGCATACAAAAAGCATGCAGTGTTTGGATTTTTAAAGAGGTCTGTGCAGATAGTATGCTCTCGTATACGTTCTGTATATCGCGTTTTGAGATTTTTTTATTAAGCGACCGAAAATACTGCTCTACTTCTAAGTCACTAAACTCACGCAATTTTGCGATTTGAGAGACTATTCTTTCTCGCATTTCTTCTGCAGCAGAGTTTGTGTATGTTACACACACTATATTTTCAGGGCTAGCGCCGCTTAAAACTAGGTTGATGAATCTATCACACAGCACTTTTGTTTTACCAGTGCCAGCAGATGCAGATACGAACACGTTACACTGGGGGTCAGCAGCAAGCTCTTGTTTGCTAAGGCCATCTCTATCATACTTGTCTAATTTTAACGATATCTGCTGCATGATTATGTATTCTCTATTGTGATTGATAGTTTGCTAAAAGATCTTTATTATCAAGACAAAATATCAGAACTAAGCTCTGTGCGCAAAAGCCTTTTTTTCAGATTCTTCCTAATAATACTGCTGCCAATGATACTGTTGCAGTGCATAATGGGATACATCTTTTATGAAAGGCACTGGGATAATATATACAAAAGGTTGGAGCAGAATTGGGTTGGTGAACTAAAGGTGCTACAAAGGGTTTATGAGACTAGCTCTTTTGTTGAAGTATCAAAAATAGCATCTTATATGGGCTATGTAGTTGTGAAATCAAAACAACCTATAAAAGATCATGTATATGGAGATGATCAGTATTTAAAGCAAGTAAGGCAAGTTGCATCAGAGGCTTTAAATATTAAAGCAGACACCTATTACGGGCAAGACAAGGGAGCAATAATTCTTGAGATCAAAATAAATTCAGAATATTTGCACATCAAATTCCCATCTAAAAAATTATATAGTCCAACAACTTTTATATTCTTTTTGTGGATGCTGGGCTCTGCAAGTCTTCTTGTGCTTATTGCGATTGTGTTAATGAAGAACCAGATACGTGCTATTCTACAGCTAGCAGATGCAGCGGAAAAGCTTGGTAAGGGACAGGATATAGGTAGATTCAAGCCTACGGGTGCAAAAGAAGTGCGTATAGCAGGTAAGGCATTCCTTAGAATGAAGCAGCGTATAGAGAGACAAATATATTTTCGTACTCAGCTGCTTGGTCACATATCCCATGATTTGAGGACTCCTCTTACACGTATGCGGCTCAACACAGAGTTTATAGAGAATAAGGCGATTTGTGCAGATCTGAACGAGGAGATATCCAATATGGAGGGTGTGATAGAGGAGTATCTTAACTTCGCTAAAGCTGAAGGCAACGAGCATACTTCTAGGTTTAACTTACCACATACTGTATCAAATATCATATCAAGATATAAAAACGGTATTATTAAGTTTAGCGCTCCAAAAAAAGAAATATCTGTAACACTAAGAAAGCATGGGATAGAGAGAGTGCTATCTAACTTATTAGATAATGCACTGAAATTTGCAAAATCAGAAGTTCATGTGACTCTATATTCAAAGCATGAACACTGGTATTTGATAATTGAAGATGATGGAATTGGTATACCAGAATCTTATTTCAAAAAAGTGTTTAAGCCATTTTTCAAGATCGATAAAAACTCTAAAGGCTTTGGCTTAGGGCTTGCCATAGTGAAGAGCATAATTTACAGTCATGGTGGTAGGATAAAGCTTGCAAAAAGCAAGCTTGGGGGCCTACAAACAATTATTAAAGTTCCATTGTAAAAGGTAATGTAGTGAAAATAATTCTTTGTATTTTAGATGGCTGGGGGTATTCGGACACCTTAGACCATAATGCAATAAAGCTCTCTAGAACTCCTTGTTATGATAAATTATTAAGCAACCATCCATATTCTTTACTAGAAGCATCTGGAGCTAGCGTTGGGTTGCCAGAAGGCCAGGTTGGCAATTCCGAAGTTGGCCACATAGCGATAGGCTCAGGAAGGCGTGTAAAGCAGGACTTGCCCAGGATACACGATGCGATGAGAACAGAGTCTATATTGCAGAATCAATATATTAAAGAAATTATAGAGAAATTCAGCGGCTCTCAAAATACTTGCCATATTATAGGGATGGCTTCTGATGGTGGTGTTCATGGTCATATTGAACATGTCATTCGTCTTGCCAAATTGTTAGAGAAAAACAATGTAAAGGTCATATTGCATCTTATATCTGATGGTAGAGATGCTTTGCCTAAATCTGCCGAAAAATATATGAAAATGGTCTTGGATTCAAAGCTCAACATAGGGTCTATCTCTGGTAGGTTCTATGCTATGGATCGTGACCACAGATGGGATAGAACTCAGAAGGCTTACAATGCAATTGTAAATGGAGATGGGGCTCAATTTCAAGATGTGGCAGAATTCATAAAATCTCAGTATTCGCAAGGTTTAACAGATGAGTTTTTTGTGCCAGTAGTATCGCCTGATTATAGAGGCATATCAGACTCAGATGCCATAATATGCACTAACTTCAGGGCTGATAGAATGCGCCAGCTATGCACTGTAATAATGGATAAAAATAGTGCGCACTTTAACACTCGCGATTTAAAATGCGAATTCTATGCATTTAGGCCATATTCTAGCAAGATTGCAGAAAGGTTCAAAATTATTTTCTCAAATGAGAAAATAGAAAATACCTTGGGCGACATAATCTCAAGCAATAATTTATCTCAGCTTAGGATTGCCGAAACTGAAAAATATGCCCATGTTACATATTTTTTCAATGGTGGTAACGAGGAAGAATTGCCATTAGAGGCTAGGATATTAATATCGTCCCCAAAGGTCGCTACATACGATTTAGAGCCTCAGATGTCTGCATATAAAATCACTGATGCATTGGAAGACTATCTGGGGAATTTTCAACCGAGCTTTGTGTGCCTGAATTTTGCAAACGCTGATATGGTAGGGCACAGCGGTAGCATGGATGCAACAATCGAAGCTGTCGAAACTATAGATGCTTGCCTAGAACGGATCTTGGTATTGGCAAAGAAGCAAGGATACGAGATTTTGATAACAGCGGATCATGGCAATGCAGAATGTATGCATGATGAAGAATCCAATCAGCCGCTTACAGCGCATACGCTTAATCCAGTACCTTTTATATACATAGGTTCTAAAAATTTGAGCTTGCGAGATGGAGAATTACGCGATATAGCTCCAACAATCTTAGAGCTATTCGGCATAGACAAGCCCTCTGAGATGACAGGAACCTCTTTAATAAACGGGCAATGAAATTAATTCTTATAGACGGCTACGGTTTTGTATTTCGAGCTTTTCACTCCTTACCACCACTGTCACGTGCAGATGGAACGCCGATAGGTGCTGTGTATGGGTTTTCTAATATGTTGCTCAGAATATTGGGGAAATATCCAAATGATGCGATTGCAGTTGTTGTTGACTCTGGCAGCAAGAATTTTAGGCACGAGATATATCCAAACTATAAAGCAAACAGACCTGAGCCCCCAACAGAGCTAATTGCACAGTTTCCATTGATAAGAGAAAGTGTAGATGCCTTCGGTATAAAATGCATCGAGAAGCCTGGGTTTGAGGCAGATGATCTGATTGCAACGTATGCAATTGAGGCAAAAAACAAGGGTCTGGATGTAATAATAGTATCATCCGATAAAGATCTAATGCAGCTTACAGAGTACGGTATAGAGATGTATGATGCTATGAAAGATAAGTACATAGAAGCCGATGATATACTGAAAAAGTTTGGTGTTACGGCAGAGAAAATAAAAGATGTGCAGGCATTGATTGGTGATTCATCAGACAACATACCAGGAGTGAAAGGGATTGGAGTTAAGACAGCCTCAGAGCTGATCAATCAATATGGATCTTTGTCAAATCTTTACGAAAATCTAGATAAGATATCGCAGGAAAAGCGTAAAAATATGCTTTTGGAAGGTAAGGAAAGTGCGATGATATCGTATGAGCTTGTTGCGCTTAAGAAGGATGCGCCAATCGATTACAACATAGATGAGCTGTTAATATCTGGTATAAACTATCCCAAACTTGCAGCTTATTTTAAAGAGCAGGGTTTTAAAGGTCTTTTATCGCGTGTTGAATCTCACCTTGAGTCTAATGTAAAAGATGAAGTGAGTTTTGTAGAGTTAAGTGATGTATCTAAGCTTAAAGAAATGATTCCTGATATTTACAAAGCTGCCATACTCTGTATGTATAAAACAGAGTCAGATCTATATCTATCTTTTGGGAAGAGGCATATAAAGCTTGCTGTATCTAAGCAGCAACAACAGCAAAATTTCTTCGAAGAAGACTCTGAAGGAAATTCGATTGCAGACGCACTGAAGGTGCTTGATGACATCTTAAAATCAGATAGCGTTGCCAAGGTTACAGCAGATGCTAAAAGCTGGTACAAGCTTTCGCCCCATTATAAAGTGATTCACGATGTAGAGACAATGTCTTATACATTGGAAACAGGTAGGCCAGATTGCTCATTTGCATCGCTTGTATCAGAGCATTGTGCTGGATATCAAGGCAATGATTCATACGCGTTACAGGTACTATACAATGCGTTATGCCAAAAAATAGTATCAGAAAAAGATGTTAGCCTTTATGAGAGAATCGATAGGGACATAAGCAATGTGATTGCTACGATGGAAGAGAATGGTGTGCTTATTGATGAGAGATACTTGGGCGAGTTAAGTGAATTATTTTCAAAACAAGCAGCATCTCTAGAATCTAGGATATTTGCAGTTGCAGGGTCTCAGTTTAATATTGGATCCCCAAAACAGATGGGGAGTATATTGTTTGATATACTGAAGCTACCAGCTCCAAAAAAATCGAAGGCAGGTAGTTATTCTACATCTGCAGAAGTGCTAGAGAATCTACATGAAGCCGGACATGAGATTGCATCTCTCATTTTAGAATGGCGTCAATATACTAAGTTGCTTTCTACTTATACAAACGCCTTGCCTAAGTCTATCAATAGGAGGACTGGCAGAGTGCACAGTACATTTTTGCTTACTTCTACATCTACAGGTCGTTTTTCGTCTACAGAGCCAAATTTACAGAACATACCAATACGTTCGGAAGAAGGGCAAAAGATAAGAAAGGCATTTATAGCGAAAAAAAAGTATAAAATTATATCTGCCGACTACTCTCAAATAGAGCTTAGGCTTCTCGCACACTATGCAAATATAGATACACTAAAGGATGCATTTAGGCATGGCGGTGACATACATACAATAACTGCAAGTGAGATATTTCACGTGCCTTTGAATGAGGTTGGGCCAGATCTAAGACGTAAGGCGAAAACCATAAACTTCGGCATCATATATGGTATAAGTGCGTTTGGGTTGGCAAAGAGGTTAGGTCTTGAAGTAGGCGTTGCAAAGCAATTTATAGATAGATATTTTGAGAAGTACCCAGGCATTAAACAATATATGAACAACATAGTTGAATTTGCAAAAACTCATGGATACATCAAAACAATATTTGGTAGAAAGTGCCTAATAAGTGGTATTAATAATCCCAATTTCGCTTTGCGTGGATTTGCAGAGCGGGCTGCAATTAATGCTCCTCTTCAAGCGAGTGCCGCAGACATAATAAAGAAAGCTATGGTTGAACTACCACAGGATTTGAGAAAAAGGCTTATATTGCAGGTTCATGATGAACTGCTGTTTGAAGTAGAGGAAGATAAGGTGGAACACTATTCTAAGATTATAAAAAATACAATGGAGAATGTGATCAAGCTATCTGTTCCATTGACAGTTGAAGTCTCTAGTGGGGATAATTGGGATCAAGCGCATTAGAAAGCTTGATAAAGTGGTGCTCATTTGTTAGCATTCCTAATACTGTAACATAAATTAGGATCATGGGTAGAAGAGGAGAGCATAGCCTGCAAGAGTTGAGCACTATGATAGTAGATGCTGCTTGCGAGATATTACATAACGACGGCTATGGCAAGCTCAGCACTAGAAAGATTGCTTCTAAGATAGGGTATACAGTTGGTACTTTATACAACGTGTTTCAAAATACCGATGATATCTTCATACATATAAACTCAAGGACGCTTGATAACTTGATCAAAGAAATCACAAAGGCTGCTGCTCTTTATAATGGATTTTCTTCTGTGAAAAATCTTGCGCGCGCTTATATGAAATTTAGTCAAGAAAATCTAGAGTACTGGAGTATGCTATTTGAATATCAATTTCCAGAAGATCAGTCATTCCCTAGATGGTATAAGCAAAAGGTCGATACTCTTTATGAGATTGTATGGCATGCTATAGAAAGATCCGTGAAAAATGTGGATCAGGAAAAGCAAAAAGAATATGTCTCGATCATTTGGGGCGGGATACATGGTATCACAATCCTTGCGCTTAAGGGTAAGTTTCAAAGAGCAGGAATAGATTCTGCTGAGACGCTTTTAGATGATTTTATAGATGCGTACTTAAAAGGAATCGCAACTACTTAACCTACATAGTGCGCTCCGGTCCAACATCTTTTTGGGATTCCCTCTGAGATTTTATCATATTCGTGTATTTAACTTTCTCTTTGAGCACTTCCTCTTTAAATGTATCTTTGAGTTTATCCGCAATGTAATCTATTGATGTGCGCGCATAGCTTTTATCATTAAGCATAGCCTTAATAGGTATGATTATAAATTTCTCGAATAAATTTAAGCAAAACTCTTTATCTTCTGTTGTCTGCAAATTGTTAGACGTTGCTATATTCTCATGAAACTCTTTTTTTATCATCTCGATTATAGCTTCTGTAGATATTTTTGGATCATTTCCTATCTTTGCACCTATATCGCTCAGGATTACGTCTGCTGCTTCCTTAAAGCCAGATGCCATTGCGATGCTTTTCGCCTCTTCTCCAATATCTGTTTCTATCTTTTCCATAAGCGTGCTTAAGGTTTCTGTTTTATTAGGTATCCAATATAGATCTTTGTACAATGATGCTTTATTGTTACTTGAAAGCTTGTCATAGTGAGTGAATGCAACGTCGTAATATAGATAAACATTACCGATTTTGTACAGTTCCGATAAGATGGATTGAAGCGCAAAGGAAGGGTTGCTTAAGTCTGATTTTATTATAGAGAGGAAATCTGCAGGGCTTGTTGCGATTAAAACAAGTTGATATATATTTTTTAGCATTTCAGTTTCTTGGGTTTTCTTCGCTTTAGCAATGATCATTGATATTTCAATTGGGAGAAGAGAGGTGTTACATAAGAGTTGTGTTTTAAGCTGTGTGTCGGATAATAAAGATAACTCTTTCTCAAACGTTTCTGCATATTTTTCTTCGCTTGTTTGAACAGATTCTGCTGCCTCAAGCTGGTACTTAATAGCTATTTTATATTTCTCTAGTTTTTTTATTGTTTCTGCAGTTAGAGCGGTGCCATTTTTCTTGTAGTCTACCCATCTGTTTATTAATTCAGCAACTTCGATCCGCCTATTTCTTAAGATACTGCCAATTTCTGATGGCAGAGATGCCCACCATAATATATTAGGGTTCTTTTCTACCGCATATCTTATAGAATTTTTGCTAACATCCGAAATGCTGCTATAGTCGAAATGTAACTCTATTTTCACAAGTGATTCATGGAGCATAATAGCTTCTGCGAATGCAAGGTATGCGTTGTCTTCATCGTCAGGCATTGCATCAGCTATATTGATATAGTCTAGTTCAAAAATTTTTAAAGTTTTGTTTGCTTTTAATGATGCTATTATATTATTAAGCGTTTTGAAATTATCTAAGTTGAGACCTGTTGCCCGAAAACTCTGAACTGATGTACACTCCTCTAATACTGCTTGTAGAACAGCAGGTCTTAAGTGAGCACCCTGCCAATTCAACGCCTCAATTTTCTTTGTGTTGATTGACGCTATGGTGTTTTGTTCTATAGCGGAGAGATTATAGCCTGGCATGTGAAACATATAATTAATTTTTTCATAATTTTAAGTATATGAAACAAAGATTAATGAATGGTTAATTGTATATTAATTTTTATTCCTTCACTTTAAGCGCCAGATTATAAACGTGTTTTTTTGGTAATTTATACTCTTTACTAAGCTCGGTAACGGCATCTTTAATAGACATATTAGTTAGCATCTTAGATAAAAGATTCTTTAAATCAGCATCGGTTATTGCAGTCAATATTGTGGCGCCTTCCATTACAAATGCGATCTCGCCTTTTATCTCTTTAGTTGCAAGCTCACCAATCACATTGGATGCAGTGCCATAGTAATGTTGCTCATAAAGCTTTGTGAGCTCGCGTGCTAAAAAGATTTTTCTATCACCTAAGACATCTATGATAGCATTTAGAGCATCTACAACCCTTCGAGGGCTTTCAAAAAATACAATAGAACAATCCAAAGTTTCCATTTTGCGTAATTCGTTTTTTAGATGTTCTTTCGTGTGAGGTAAAAATCCATAAAAGTAAAACTTATCCATAGGGATTGGAGAGATGCTAGCAATAGCTGTAATAGTTGATGCACCAGGTATTGCTGTAACAAATATGGCATTTTCCTGAGCGGCTTGGATAAGCTTATAGCCTGGGTCAGATATCATGGGAGTGCCAGCATCCGATATGAGAGCTATGTTTTGACCTTTTCTCAGCATGTCTAGTAGCATATCTACGTATTTATCGTCGCTGAAATCTGTAAACTGCTTGGTTTTTGTGTGTATAGCAAAATTAGAGAGCAACTTTTGCGAGTTGAAAGTATTTTCGCATAAGACTAAATCTACCGCTTTTAGCACATCAATTGCTCGCAAAGATATATCCTTCATATTCCCTATGGGAGTTGCAACCACATATAGTGTGCCATTCTTTAATGCTTGATTTCTTGGCTTAAGGGATCTATCAGTGGTATTAGTCACAATGCGTTGAAAATAAAATGAATAAAAGCCTTGTATACACTGTAGTATTCGTATTAGCAATTTTAAATACTTTTTCTGCTATCGCTCAGACATCTATAAAAGAATATAGGGTGGCTGCGATTTTACCACTTACTGGGCAAAACGCATCTTTGGGTAAAAATATGCTAGGAGCTATACAGCTTGCGATAAAAGACTTGAAGGCCGACAATTTCGATTTGGTTGCTATAGATTCTAACAGATCTATAGATGATATAATCCATACTGTTCAATCTGTTTCGCCTAATGCAATAATAGGCCCTGCAACATCTTCCGACACAAAAAAGCTAATACCACATCTCAAAAATCTGGATACATGTGTAATAAGCTTTTCTAACGATAAAGATCTTACCAATAATGACTGTCTGGCGCTTATGGGATTTATGCCAGAAGAATCCGCTAAAAAAGTAACAATCTATGCTAGCAGCAATGGATATAAGATATATGCGCTACTGCCGAACACGCAATATGGCAAGATAGTAAATGAAGCACTGCAGACACATAATAAGCTTGGATCTGTTAATTTAGCTGATGTTGAGGTGTATGATCCATCTCAGCCCAAGAGTCTAGAAATAGCGGTCGATGCAATAAAAGCGAGAATAGGCAGTGAGCTTGACCCCCTAAAAACTGCTATATTCATACCTGAGAATGCTGTTTTGAATAAAGTAGTGCAACAATTGGGTGAGACGCGCTCTAAGCTTTTAGGTAGCTCTCAATGGGAAGATCAAAAGCTATATATCGAGACAGCTTTGCAAGGCGCATGGTTTGCAACAGCGCCGGTAAAATATAGAAATCTCTTTGAAGAAAGATTTAAGATTAATTACGATGCAAAACCGTTGAAGATATCAGCCCTTGCATATGATGCAATGGCATTTGTTTACGCGATTGTACGAGGCAGTGAGTCTCATACTGTAAAGCGGGTAGACCTTATGGATCCATCAGGATTTGAAGGAATTACAGGGACGTTTAGATTTTTAAAAGATGGTTCTAACGAGCGTGTCCTTTCAGTGTTTGAAGTACGAGAAGGGAAAATAGTAGAGTTGGACGGCGAGCAGTAAAAATGGATCACATAATCGCATTTCTAAACATACCACTCACACGTCTCAAAGGTGTGGGAGAATTTAGAAGTGCTGCATTTACCAGAATAGGTTGCTCTAATTTTAGGGACTTGCTCCTTCATATCCCGTACACTTATAGGTTTCGTAAAAAACATTTTAATAGGACTGCAGTACAAGACGGAGACTTGATCTCAACTGTTGTTGAGGTTGTGAGTGTTGAGCAAAAGGCTAGAAGAAATGGACCTGTAAAGATTGCATGCAATAGCCACTCTGGGCCTATCGAGATAGTGTATTTTAATATGCCAGGCAAAGCGCTGCTTGAGACATTTCAGGTGGGAAGAGCGCTTGCTGTGAGTGGTGCAGCAAAGCGTTTTATCTCACAGCTTGAGATACTGCATCCAGAATACGTACTCCATGCCAACGAATTTGAAAAGATACCAAGCATAGAGCCTGTTTATAACTCTACATATGGAATGAATTCTAAATACATTATGCAGTCTGTACAAAGCATTTTATCTAAATTGCAGCAAATAGACGAGTATTTACCTAAAGAGATTATGGAGCAATACAATTTTATGCAGCTCGATAGGGCCTTAAGGATTATACACGAACCAAAATCAGATGAAGATTATAGAATGATTCCAGAGGCTAAAAAAAGGCTAGCTTTCGAGGAGATCTTAGCACATCAAATTAGGCTGTTTGAGTTTAGAAATAAAGTGACAAAACTTGAAAAGCAGCCAAAGCAATTTAACGGCGACCTTTATAAAAAGCTTATTGCGCAACTTCCATATAGGCTTACAGACTCACAGAATGAAGTTTTAGAAGAGTCATTAAATGATTTAAAGAAGGCGACTCGGGCATTTCGTCTTATACAGGGTGATGTTGGCTGTGGTAAGACAGTTGTTGCTCTTTGCCTGATGCTTGCTGCAGTTGAATCGGGCTTCCAGGCTGCTATAATGGTGCCAACTGAGATTTTGGCGATTCAGCACCATAAAAACATAGAGAAAATGTTAGAAAGCTTAGGGTTGTCTTCCACTCTTTTGATCAGCAAATTGCCAACAGCTGGAAAAAAAGCTGCGCTAGATGATATAAGGTCTGGCAAAGGCCGAATTATAATAGGGACTCATGCATTGTTTCAAGATTCTATAGAGTTTGAGAGTCTAGGGCTTGTGATAATAGATGAACAGCATAGATTCGGTGTAGAGCAAAGAAAAACATTAGTCAAAAAAGGCTTTGATGCAGATACTATCATGCTATCTGCTACACCAATTCCTAGGACATTGGAAATGGTGATGTATCAGGATATGGATATTTCTTCAATCAAGCAAATGCCAGCTAATAGAAAGCCGATTATTACTTCGACCCACTCGCAATCTAAGCTTTATGAGCTAATTTCGTCTATTAAACTACGACTTTCTTCTAATAAAGATGAGCGCGTATACTGGGTTTGCCCACTAATAGAAGAGAGCGAATCTATGGATCTAGCTCATGTTAAAGATAGGTTCGAACAGCTGTACACTGCATTTGATAAAAAAGTTGGTGTTGTGCACGGCAAAATTACTCCAAAAGAAAGAGAAGACACAATGGAGCGCTTTGCAAGGGGTGAAATTTCCATACTTGTGGCAACTACAGTAATAGAGGTAGGGGTGGATGTACCCAGTGCGACTCTCATTATCATAGAGAATGCAGAAAGGTTTGGGCTCGCTCAGCTACATCAGTTAAGGGGTAGAGTAGGGCGTGGAGAAAAGCAATCATACTGCGTTCTTGTTTACGGTGATAAGATATCGCAGACAGGTAAGAAAAGACTGAATACGATGAAAGAAAGCAACGATGGGTTCTACATAGCTGAACAGGATTTGCTATTGCGCGGTGCCGGCGAGGTGACAGGAATAAAACAAAGTGGCATGCCAGACTTTAGAATATTTAATACTGATGATCATTTGCCACTTTTGCAGGCGTCTGTCAAATATTGTCGGGATATTTTTGCTAATAGAGATATTAAAGCAAAGTCTTTTTTATCTTATCTTTATTCTAGATACTAAAACAACATCCCAACTTGATATGTAGCGACAGCCAGAGCATATGCTATAGAAGTTGACCATAGTGCTGAAAATATTGCCCATCCTACACCAATTTCTTGCTTGATTGCCGAGAACACAGATATGCAGGGAAAGTAAAGCAAAACGAAGACAAGGTAGGCAAATGCGGTAAGATCATTAGAAAAAGATGTTTTGAGGTTTTGCACTATTGTCGCCTTTTGAGACTCCTGCGATCCTTGTGTTAGGTCATATTCGGATAACTCTTGGAACATACGAAATGTTGTGAATCCTCTAATGTTATCTTGTAAGGATTGAAGTGCATCATTCAATCCATATATCACTGTTTTGATTGTAACATTTCTTTCATCAAATACAGGCTTTTTTGCGTATAGTGATGCTAGCGTTGCAACTACAACTTCTTTTGCAAGTACGCCAGCACCAAGCGCTGCAATTGCTGGCCATGCGTTTTCTTTTAAGCCTATTGGCTCAAAAGCTTTGGTTACATATGATGTATAGTGTTCAACTTTGTTGTAATCGTATTTGAACCACGTTTGAGGGTTGTATTGAAATACTATAGCTGAGGAGGCTTGTATTAAGAAAAATATCATGACTATAGTCTTGCCAGCAGAAAATATAAAAGATTCTATCCTTAGGGACGTTCTTGATAAAATATTTCGGATTTTTGGTATCTTTAATTCTGCTAAATCTATGTTGAAATAGGCTCCATCCATATCCTTCGATCCATAAAAGAAGTTGAGTAATAAGCCTGTAAAGATTGCAACAATAATGCCGATAGCGTACAAAGACACTACTACCAATATTTCATTATTTGTAAAAAACGCTGAGCAAAATAGAGAGTATACGGTTAACCTTGCGCTGCACGACATAAATGATGCCATAATAGCAGCTTTGACGCGTTCGCTATGTACATGAAGAGAACGGGTTGCTAGTATTGCTGGAACATTGCATCCAAAGCTTAATATCATTGGGATAAATGCGTGGCCATTAAGCCCAATTTTGGTAAAAAATTTGTTTGTGATAAATGCGGCTCTAGATGTATATCCGGACTCCTGTAATGTTTCTAAGAATAAAAAAAGGCATACAATAATTGGGATAAATGTTGCGACCACAACCATTCCTCCACCTATTCCGTCAGAAATCATGAATTTTATTATCTCTGGGGCATTGATTTGCGTAAGGATAAGCCGGCTTAAATCAACAAACACTGCCTTTGCTGTTAATTCAAAAAAGTCTTGAAAAAGTCCTCCAAAAGATATGCTGAATGCGAACATAGATGCAATTACAGCAAGCAATATAGGGATACCGATGGATTTGCTTAGAAGCATCCTGTCTGCCATGTTTTTTGCGACAGATTCATCTTTTTCAAGTTTAGTAGAACGAGTCATATCAAGCACTAGCTCATACCTGATATCTAGAATGATTGTAGATATTTTATCGCAATACCCTTGTTCAATCTCATGAGATATTTCCTTTGCAATATCTAGAACCATATGTTCGACAAAATACTTAAAAAGTGGGCCTTCTTCTATTATCTTTAAAGCAATCCATTTGTTAAATCTTGGATGATAAACAAGATTTGCTACTTCTGCGATTTTGGAGCTTAAAAATTCAGGATATTTAATTGTATTGATCGGTGGTGTAAGATCACCTAATGCTATAAACTCTCTCAACTTTTGAAGCGAATTGTTATTCGATAAATCTAAAAGAAAGGTTTTTATTCCAAGTTTATCTTGGAAGTATCTTTGCACTAAATCTGCCTTATGTTTTTTATCATCAGAATCAACATGTGTTATTGCTGCTATTACGGGTACGCCTATTTCTACTAATTGGCTTGTGAGATAAAAACTCTTCTCTGCATTGTTTATATCTATAACTTGTAATATTCCATCAAATTCATGGTTTAGAAGATAATCCGTTATTTGTTTTTGCTCGTGCTGAGCAAATGGGTCTGTACTTAATTTTGTGGTGCCAGGAAGGTCTACAACTTCGACGTAAGAGCCATTCAAATAGAATGCTCCTAAAGAGGATGATATTGTTGGTCCAGTTGTGGTTCCAGAGTTTACTACTTCTGTTGTGATAGAGCTGAATAAAGCTGTTTTTCCATCACCTGGATTGCCCATAAGAATGATTTTAATGTTTTTAGATTTTCTCATATCAATCTACATTTTTGTGAAAGCTATAATAATCAATATCTTTATAAGTGATATAAGTAATATGCAATCTCTAAATTAATCAATTGATTGCACTACTATATACATACATATCTAGATTTACTGATAAGGGGAATTGTTGCAAGAAAGCAACTCTTAGGTATTTTTTGACTGGAAGCATAGATTAAGATTGAGACCTATTTTATCGTGGATAAAATCATCCTTGTTAAGCAATTGTAAATAAAGGTTTTTTTATAATGTCTAAAAAAACAAAAATCGCATTAGCATCTGCAATACTTGCAGCTGGTGTTGCGTCTGTAGCTTCGGCTCACGATAGAGCTCCTACAGTAAAACTTGGTGGTTCTATTGATGCACAATTTGGCTATCAATCTCAAAAAAGTGGCTTCAATAATGCTGGTTCTACTACAAACCAACGTAGCAAGTACGGGCTAGTGAACGATACAAAAGTTCATGTTAAAGCTGATGCACACAAAGGTGGGTTGAAGTACGGTGGTAAAATCGTTCTTAACACAGATACATCCAATGCTAAAAATGGTGAATCTTCAGTTGCTAATAAAACGATGATGTTTGTAGAATCATCATTAGGTAGATTGGAGGCTGGTAGCTACACAGGAGCGTATGATGGATTGCGCGTAGGTGCTACACGTCTTAGCTCTGCAACCGGTGGAATTAATGGCGACTGGAAATATTGGGTAAGTCAAGACATAGATGGCTCTTTCTCGGCAGCGACAGGTGCTGGTATTAATGCGTTGCCATACAAGCCAGGTCTTCCAACAGAATTTGACAGATCTTATCAACAAAATGCTTCGAAATTAACATATTATACGCCGACATTTAGAGGATTAAAAGCTGGTGTAACATGGACTCCTGATACAGAGCAGCATGGTACAGTAAATAAACTGGTTGGTGTTTCTAAGGACTATACTACAGCAGTTGGACCTTCTACAAATCAGGCAAAAGGATACAAAAACGTATTCCAAGGTGGTTTGAACTATCATCATAAATTTGATAAAATAACATGGAAGTTCTCTGCATTAGGTGAAGTTGGTAAGGCGAAAAAATACGATCTTTCTGCTATAGGCGCTGGCCTGTCTGCCAAAAGACATGACCTCAGTGCATGGGAATTGGGTGCAAGTGCACACTACATGGGTTTTGGCGTAGGGGGTGCATACGGCGACTGGGGTAAATCTGGTTTAATGAAGACAAGATATGTAGGCGCTTCATCTTCTTCTATTACTGGTGCGAAAGCTGGTAAATATTGGAACATTGCTACTAACTATGAGCATGGGTATTATTCAGCAAGTGCAGGATATATGGCTTCTGAAACAGGTGGTTATGGTGTAGATCTTACGACAAACACCCCTGCATACAGCACAAAAAAAGGTAAAGCAGAAGTTTTCTCTTTTGGTGTAGATTACAAATTAGCGCCAGGCTTAATGCCTTATGCTGAGGTAACTCACTTCTCATTGAAAGATAGATCGCAAACGCCTGCTGATGGTAGAAACACAGGTACTGTATTCTTGGCTGGTTCAAAGCTAAGTTTCTAGTTTTCATAGAATTATGATTTGCCAAAAACGGCTCTTGTATTCCACAAGGGCCGTTTTTATTGGCATAAAGAGATGTGTGTTGCAAAAAGACAACGGTCAGATATTTTTTAGAAGCGTATGGCACTTAATCTCTTTAATAGTGTTGAGGGGGGTGGTATACGTTTATTGTAATAGTAGCATAAAGCTACGGAAACAATTGTAAATAAAGGTTTTTTATAATGTCTAAAAAAACAAAAATCGCATTAGCATCTGCAGTACTTGCAGCTGGTGTTGCGTCTGTAGCTTCGGCTCACGATAGAGCTCCTACAGTAACACTTGGTGGTTCTATTGATACACAATTTGGTTATCAATCTCAAAAAAGTGGCTTCAATACAGCTGGTTCTACTACAAACCAACGTAGCAAACATGGCCTAGTGAACGATACAAAGGTTCATGTTAAAGCTGATGCGCACAAAGGTGGATTGAAGTACGGTGGTAAAATCGTTCTTAACACAGACACATCAAACTCTAAAGTTGGCGAGTCTTCAGTTGCTAACCAAACAATGATGTTCGTAGAATCATCGTTCGGTAGAATGGAAGCTGGTAGCTACACTGGTGCATACGATGCATTGCATGTTGGTGCTAGACGTCTTGCTTCTGCAACAGGTGGTATCGACGGTGATTGGTCTTATTGGGTAAACACAGACGTTGATCTAGCTGCTACAGCTTCAAATACAGTTTTGCCTGTAAATCCTGGTCTTCCAACAGAATTTGATAGATCTCATAAACAAAATGCGTCTAAATTGACATATTTCACACCAACATTTGCTGGATTTAAAGCTGGTGTAACATGGACTCCTGATACAGAGCAGCATGGTACTGTGAACAATTTAGTAGGACTTTCTAAAGATTTTACATCTACTAATACAATCGATCAAGTAACTGGATACAAAAATGTATTCCAAGGTGGTTTTAACTATCATCATAAATTTGATAAAGTAACATGGAAGTTCTCTGCATTGGGTGAAGCTGGTAAGGCTAAGAAAGTTGTTAATACAAACACTTACTCAAGACACGATCTAAGAGCTTGGGAACTCGGTGCTAGTGCACATTACATGGGCTTTGGCTTAGGTGGCGCATACGGTGACTGGGGTAAATCTGGTTTGCTTAAAACTAGAAATGCTGCTGGCGTGATATCGTCATATCAAGGTGCAAAAGCTGGTAAATACTGGAATGTTGCTGCTAACTACGAGCACAATCATTTCTCTGCAAGCTTAGGATACATGGCTGCTGAAACAGGTGGTTTTGGTCTTAGTGGTACAACTTACGATACAAGAAAAGGTAAATCAGATGTTGTGTCTTTTGGTGTAGATTATAAATTGGCACCAGGCTTTATGCCTTATGCTGAAGTAACTCACTTCAAATTGCAAAACAAAACAGTAGTGGCTCCTACTGCTGGTAAGAACTCTGGCACAGTGTTCTTGGCTGGTTCAAAACTACACTTCTAGTTTTGGTAGCATAAGAAATTGTGGAAAAAACGGCTTTGGGTATCCAAAGCCGTTTTTTTACATATATTTCACAAAAGCTTGAAGCGTTATAGATAAGATTTATGCTATAAAGATAGATATAATAATAGGCAATGATGACACAAGGTGAGAATATTCAGATAGTTTCCTCTGCTATAATACTTGGATTTTTGATAGTTGGGTTATTTACACGACGTAGATATGGAGATGTTCCAGTTTTAAAATATTTCTTTTATTGGGCGGCTATTTTTGCAGTTGCTTTGATGTTATATTCTTATAAGGATGAGCTGAAAGAACCATTCGATAAGGTTAGCTCTATAATGTACCCATCTATGCCCATAGAACAAAATGGTGTTATAAAGATACGAAAAAGCCTTGATGGGCATTTTTATATAGATGCACGTGTTAATAATGCAATAATACATTTTTTACTAGATACAGGTGCGACAGAGGTTTTGTTATCAAAGTCTGATGCTATTAAAGCTGGAATAGATTTAGATAAGCTTAACTTTTCAATTCAGTCTTATACAGCGAGTGGTACAACAATGATTGCACGTGCTAATGTTTCGATAGAAATAGGTGGGTTTGTAGTAGACGATTTTTATGTATATGTAAATTCATCAGAGAGCGACAGTTCATTGTTAGGGATGTCTCTGCTGAGAATGATGGAATCTGTATCGTTTGAGGGAGATGAACTAATCCTAAAGTACTGATTTTAGACCATGAACATATATTTAATTAGCCCATAAATACATAGCTTGGAAAAATATGTTGAATATTAGTAAGAAAAATGTTAATAATTAACGCACTAAAAAATTATCATTGGCAAAGAATCTATGTCTAAGCGTTGTTCTATCAATAAAAGCAAAGGTGTCCTAGTAGGAAACAAAGTTTCACACTCTAATAGAAAAAGCAAAAAAAGGTTTTTGCCTAATCTTCAGATTATGTCTTTCTTCAGCGAAATCTTAAAAAAAACAATCAGGTTGAAGCTAACACCTGGTAGTATACGCACAATAGAGCATAATGATGGTATTGATCAATATATCATGACAACTGCTGCTAAAGACCTTACAGACGAAGCTTCCAAGCTAAGAAAACAAATGAAAAAGGCTTCTGCAGCGTAAACATCGCTCTGATATAATATAGGATTGCAATTGCTTACGTTTTTTAATAGGTCGTACGCAACTTTTTATATGGCATCCCTTCATATACAGCTATAGCAATTACATACAATTGTCATTACCGCCTATGCCCGAGTTTAGCAAAAGGTATATACACTGGATCCCAATCTACACAGTGATGCCAAAGATGCTATGTATACCGTACCTCACATTCACCAAAGAAATGACATTATTTTAGAAAGCGAAATTCAACTATACAGCCTTACCATTTTTATATAGGTTTAGCTCTATCTTCCTCCAACGTCTTGACCATGACTATTTCCTCGTGCTGCTCTTTCTGCTTTTATCATATCAACAAAGCTTTTTTTCGGAGATTGTTTTGCATCAGTTACTTTATCATCTCTTGGGTCTTCGCCTTCGAGAACAGAGTTTCTTTTATTGACCGTCTCTGCTGCTTTAAGATTGTCTGATGAAACAGTTGGTATAACTTCGTTTATTACAGCATCAAATATCTCTTTTTTAAACAGCGCATCCAGCTTTGATGTTATAACTTCCGCGCGCAACTGATCTTGTGTTTTATCAGTGAATGCAGATACAAACCATGCTTTAAATTCTTCCCAATCGGTTAATGATAACTCATTTATCAATGCTTTCTTCCCTGCATCGTTAGTAGCCTCTACACCATTAACAGCACCAACTCCGCTTAAATACTTACGGACAGGGCCATCTTCTTTTAGCATAACAGTGCGTACAACATCCATTAATTCTTCAGGATTCATATATCTGAAATTATCTTTTCTCATTAACGCGTTTTTAACAGTTGCAAAACCGTTTCTCAGTGCTTCATGGGCTGAAACTAGAGTTGTGATTTGATCTCTTTGTGTATGGTTGATAAGGTTGTCCAAAATGTTTGCGTTTTGCTTTGTTGTGGGTGCACCATTTTGTAGTAGTGTTGTTATAATACCAAGGCTATTCTCAGTTTGAGCGCTTACTTTTATAGCGCCCACGAGATGATCATAAGTAATTTTAGCGCCAGCTGATATAAGTACTTTTAGTGAGTCAGAATTATTTACATCTATCGCTTTTTGCATAAGAGTAGTTAATGAAACAGCTTGTGGTATATTATGCTTATTATCATCTAAAATTTTTTTGAGAGCATCTGGTTTATTTATTAAACTTTCTGCGATGTATTGCAAACTTATGCCAGCATTAATTAATTTTTGTAAAGCCTCAATATTAACAACAGGCCTCTCTGATAATTGTGCAGCTAACTTCTTAAGTGCTGCTTTTTTTTGTCTTACAGCATCTTCTGCTTTTTGCACACCATCTTCTGCTTTTTGCACAGCCTCTTTTGCATTCTTTTTAGCCTCTTTTGCTTCGTTCTCAGCCTCTTTTGCTTTTTTCACATCCTCTTCAGTTGCTGTAGGAGTTTTTTGCGTCTTTTGCAGAGTACTTTCTGCTTCTATCAAGGAATTTCTCTTTTTCTCAAGCGTTTCGTTTGCAGAACTAAAATGATTTTTCTTTGTTTCCAGGTCTCGCTTTGGAATATTTATAGCATCAACTGCCTTATCAACTTCTTTTTCTAGCCTTATATCGCGAACATGTTCTATAAAAGCGTTGATAACAAAGTAATTGATATCATATGAAGCAAGAGTGCCATCTTCCCATTTTTCCGCCATTGGATATCCATTGCCATCTAGCTTGGTATAGTCATCTACCCGTTGGACAGGTGTAGATTTTTTATAGTTTATTTTGTTATTGTAGCTGTCAATTTCCTCCAAAGATAATAGACTAATAGAGTCTATTATCTTAGTATTTTGCAAATCGCTTAAAACGATATCTAAAATCGCATTAACAAAATTTTTATCAGAGTCTTCGAGACCTCCATGTATTTTCTCAATTTTTACATCACGATCAAAATACTTTTTAAATTGTTCATTGCCCTTTAACCTTTCGGCGGCATTTGATATAGCATCATTTATAGCTACAAATTCAACACTTTGACCATCGCTTTTCATATAATACCTTTTGTCTCTATTAATCCTATACATCCATACTTACATATAAAAGTTAACAGACGGTTAACAAAAATCATTTTTTTTAAGTTGCTTGCAAAGATATCTATTGTTTGCCAAAACTGGTTTTTAGTTTAAAATGTTATTCCTAATTTGAGGTTAAAATTATGTCTGAGGCTAGATTCCCTATTACGCCAGATGGCCTTACAAGGCTTGAGGCAGAGCTACATCAGCTCAAAACTGTAGAGAGGCCTGCTATTATTGTAGCAATTGCCGAGGCTAGATCTCATGGAGACTTATCAGAAAACGCCGAGTATCATGCAGCTAAAGAGAAGCAGGGCTTTATTGAAGCAAAAATCTTAGATCTAGAATCAAAGCTATCGCGTGCTCACGTTATAGACATATCTCAGATCGAATCCGAAACTATTCAATTTGGTGCTTATGTTTCAATAGTAGATGAAGATTCTGGGGTGGAAGCTGTATATAGAATTGTAAGTGACTATGAGGCAGATTTAGCAAAAAAACATATCTCTATCTCTTCGCCTATGGCAAGAGCGCTAATTGGGAAAAAAGTTAGTGAATCTATAGAAGTACATACACCAAAAGGCTTGAAGTATTACGAAGTTCTTTCTATATCGTACAAGTAAGCTTATGCATTCGTAGCTCATCTGGATAGAGCGTTGCCCTCCGGAGGCAAAGGTTGAGGGTTCGAATCCCTCCGAATGCGCCAGTCCACAATTTTAAATATATCAGTTAAGCTGCAATTTATTCTAGCAATTATATATAAAATATATAATCATTTAGATTAAGATAATACGTGTGTCTGAAATGAAAAAGTTTACTATTAATTGCAATTTTGGAGGAGGCGTTGGCCAATTCGCAATATATATAGGTGCCCCAGAGAAAGATCACCACCCTTTACACTTTCAAGCTGAATGGCTATCTAAGGAAAAAGGTGGCGCGATCCCTAAAGAAATTATGGAGAGCTTAGCAAAGCTTAAGGAAATTGCTGATCGTAACAATGTTTCTTATGAAACTCTTTGCGAGTATGCACTTCAAGCTGCATCTGCTTCTCAAGCTGACTCCTCGGCGGCTGGTACTCCTCAACAAGAGACCAAAGCAGACACTCAACAGGAAGAGCGTAAGGAGTAACATAAGAAGTCCTGATCTTCTTACTCTGCAAGGGTATGAATACAGCTAGATATTTATAATGATTATACTTTTGTTTTGATATGCCGTACGCAGCCAAGCGACACAACAATTATTTTATATCGCAAAAGAATTTCCGCAGCCGCAGCGTGCAGTGCTATTTGGATTCTTTATTTTGAACCCAGCGCTTCCTAAATCTTCTTCGTAGTCTATCTCTGAATCTTCTAAAAACTGCAGAGATTGTTGGTCAATCAAAACATTTGCGCCATGGGATTCAAATACCAAATCACCTTCTTGTTTTGATGCGTTAATATCAAATTTATATTGAAATCCAGAGCATCCACCACCTTCTACTTCTATCCTAAAAAACTCTGAGTTCTCCTTGGAGACAAGATCGATAATCTTTGCTGCAGCATTTTGAGTGATTTTAAAGGTATGATCCAAGGCGTTTTTACCAAAAATATATATTATGCCAATTATACCATCAATTACAGGCTGAAACCAAATGTTTTTTCTAGCTATCTATTCTATGTTTATAATTCTGGACATCAAGTCTTCGGTATAATTTTGCATATTGCTGCCTATGAAATTTAGCGACAATAATAGAGTAATAAAAATTGCAATGATCTTAGGAACAAATGATAATGTGGGTTCTTGAATTTGAGTGAGCGCCTGAAATAGCGATACTAACAGACCTACAATGAGAGCCACAAGAAGCAATGGAAGCGAAAGCTTAAGAAGCAGATAAATCGAACTTCTTGCTAAATCCATGACTTCTAAAGCGTCCATCTAAATTTAAGCTGCGTCTTGGTTTAATATTTTAGCTTCTTCTAGCAGTTCGCGAATCTTTTGACTTGCTTGCTCGATATTCATCTCTGCAGAAACCGCATATTCATTGATGAATCGTTGGAATGCAGATTCATAAATCACACGCTCACTATAAGACCTGCTAGGGTCATCAACATTGCGATGTAAGTCACGCAAAACTTCTGCTATATGTATCACGTTGCCAGAGTATATCTTCTCTTCGTACTTCTGAGCACGTTTGCTCCACATACCTTTTTCAACTTTTGCTTTCCCTTTTAATGTGATGAGTGCTCTATTGAGGTCATCAGACGATGCAAGTTGACGCAAGCCAGCTTTCTCTGCCCTGCTTTTTGGGACTCTTAGAGTCATTTTATCTTTGTCAAATGTGATAACATAGCATGAAACTTCCATGCCACCAACTGCTTGCATTTCTTCTGCTATTATAGAGCCTACTCCGTGTGAGGGGTATACAACAGAATCTCCTACTGAAAAATTTTGATTAGAATTTTTAGCAGATTTTGTCTTAACCATGAGATCCTCCTTCTGAAACTTCAAGAAACATTGTACCAAATTTTATAACAAAAGTTAAGCTTTATTCTTTTTAAATGGTGCTAATCTATCTAAAACAAAGCATTAGCCAGCTAAGACACTGTGTTGGATAACTATTTTTTAGTTTCAATTTTTTATATTATGCATTATAACAGGTCGTAAATGTTGAAAATCACAGGGTGCAAGATATGTCTGATTTAGCAAGAGAGATTAAAGAAGAGCTGAGAGAAGAGAAAGTATTCCACTTTCTTAAAGACAATGCTAGATATTTCATGATTTTTGCTGTTTGCTTAGTTGTGTTTTCAAGCCTTGGCTTATGGTACAAAAGCTATTCAAAAAACCAAGTTTATAAAGATGGCTCTGAGTATCTGACTGCTGTTATAAAGATGCAAGCAGGCAATATGGATGAAGGTCTAAAAAAGTTTGAAGATTTGAGAGAGAACTCTAGTAATTACGCAGCGATTGCAAATCTCAATGTTGCTGCATTTTCTATATATGGTAAACAATATGCAAAAGCTGCGGCAGCGTTAGACGATGTGATTAGCAACTCAAGCTACGATAAGATTTTAAGGGATTTAGCAGCATTTTATAAAATTGTTGTCAATTTAGAGTCTGGTAACAAAGATAAACAATATGTGATACAAGATTTGCAAAGCTACATTAAAGCAGATTCTGTATATTCTCTGAATGCTAGAGAAGTGCTCGCTACTCTTTATATATCTGAAAAAAAGTTTGATTTAGCAAAAGAGCAACTCAATGCTATACAAGCAACAGAAAATGCACCACAAACTTTGCTAGGAAGGGTTAAGCAGTACAACGCACTTTTGAATAATTAAAGCTTAAGCATTAACATTATATGCAGCGGCTCTATCTTTCTTTATAGGGAACTTGAAAGGGTTTTTTCTATATGCTGCAAGCACAACAATTAAGAAGCCAGCGCATATGCTGATCCAATAAATAGAAGCTGCGTAGTTTAGGTGAGTCAGCTGTATTAAGCTTAAACAGAACATAGATGAGGTGCCACCAAACATGGCGATTCCTACATTAAGGCTGAATGCGATTCCAGAGTATCTTTGCTCTGGCTTAAATAGCTTTAAGATAAACGGATACAAAGGTGCGTATATCATTGATACCACAGCGCTTAGAGCCGAAATTGCTATGTACCTGTTGATGATTATTTCACTTTCCATCATTATAAAAATTGGTGTTGCAGCAAATATCGCAATCAATGCGCCATAGCACATCATTTGCTCATATCCAATTCTATCAGAAAAGAATCCCATCAGAGGCAAGAAAACAATGAGCAAAAAGTTTCCATAAACTGCGTATATCAAAGATTCTTGTGCCGGCAAATGCATGACAGACTTATAGAATATATCTATGAATGTCATCACAAGGTAGCCAGAGCAGCCTGTGATAGCCCCAATTGCAATTGCAATCACCATGCCACGCATATTAGTGTTGATTACATCTTTAATAGGTAGCTGTAAAACCTGATTTTTAGCTTTAAGTTCTTTGAATATTGGTGTCTCCTCAACACTTAGTAGAAGATATAAGCCTATGATACCAACGCATCCACCGAATGCGAAAGCATATCTCCATTTCTCAGAATCTGCTGGCATATATGTGTTAAGAACCAGGCCTGTTAGGATAGCTAGTAAAATCCCTATTGTGAGTGCGGCATTTACTATGCCACCTATTAAACCTGGTTTGAGTTTATTCAGGTGTTCAAGGACGAATACGGATGAGCCCGCACCTTCGCCGCCAACACAAA
>JAJTIA010000086.1 GCA_021299995.1 Candidatus Jidaibacter sp.
CTCAAAGGGGGACGTAGCTCAGCTGGTTAGAGTGCCGGCCTGTCACGCCGGAGGTCGCGGGTTCGAGTCCCGTCGTCCCCGCCACTTTTTATAGTGTGCTATCAATATGAATATAATCTACAAGCTTTTGCATTATATTTTTATCTCATCTAAGAGGGTTGTTAAGCTTTGGATCTTGATCACGGTATCATGGCTGTGTGGCTTTTTTATATTTCATTCAAAGATACCGGATTCGTATGAATACAGTAATCAAAAAACTGATGCTGTGATAGTGCTTACTGGTGCAAAAGGACGTATAGATGAGGGTATAAAAGCGTTTTTCAAGTATGATGCTAAGAAGCTCTTGATTTCTGGTGCTGGAGGAGGGATTACAAAAGACTTGATTATGCGTAAAATGTCTAAAATTAATCCAACATATCAATACAGTGATAAGGTGATAGTACTGGGTAATATTGCGACATCCACTTTTACTAATGCGTTAGAGACAAGAATATTCCTTGATCTCAACCATTTGGATTCGTATAGGCTTGTGACTTCTAGCTACCATTATCCTAGGACAAAGTACATATTTGAGCACGTTGTGCCTGATAAAACTTTGGTGATGCATCCGTTATTTACACCTGCATTTCGCAAAACTGAAAGCTTCACAAGGTTTGCCAGTCTTAAACTCACAGTCACTGAGTACAACAAGATGATCTTTGCTATGTTTATGGTGTTTTCAGAGTACTTAGATGTAGAATGGAAGAACTACATGCAGATTTTGGGGCAGAAGATTAAAGATGCTTTGTAGCTATAGTAAGTCATAATAATGCACACATTATGTGTCTAAACACTGAGTACGCAACCAATTGGTGCATGATCAGATGTTTTGTGATTCAATCGTTCAGATTTATAAATAGTTGCATCAGAAAGTACATCCATACCTTCTGGCGATAGATATATCTGATCGATGCGCATACCTCGGTTGTTTTGTAGGCTGCCAGCCCTGTAATCCCACCAGCTGAACTCATTGCTATTTGGATGCTTACATCTGAATGAGTCGTATAATCCAAGATTCATTAGGGAATGTATACGTTTTCTTTCTTCTATATGAAAGCCAACTGTACCATCCAATGCTTTGGGATCATGTACATCTATCTCATATGGTGCGACATTAAAGTCTCCACCTATTGCAAAGACTTCTTGGTATGATAAAACAGATTGTAAGTGATTGTTTAAGGCTTCCATGAATTCTAATTTGTAAGCAAACTTATCTGATCCGACTTCTTGACCGTTTGGCACGTAGACAGAGGCAACACGTATTGCTTTGTTGTTGATTGTGGTCACGCATTCTATATAGCGCGCTTGAGCATCTGTGAAATTAGGTAAATTTATAGTTGAATCTTCTATAGGTCCTTTTGACAGTATTGCTACGCCATTATATGTTTTTTGACCATTTATAACGCAGTTGTATCCTAAGTCCTCTAGTTCTAAATTTGGAAACTTTTCGTGTAGGCATTTTATTTCTTGCAATAGTAGGACATCAGGCCTTTCTTGGGTTAGAAAGTTGAGCAGATTTGGTAGTCTGCTATTTACTGAGTTTAGGTTCCAACAAACTATTTGAGCCATGTGATCATATATTGAGATTTAATTGAATCACAATTTAAAGCAAAATCTACTATCTGCAATACCACAATTATGTAGGTATAAAAAATAATAGACCCAAAATTATGGCCTATTACTAAACATTTAAATAATAGTAGATACTTATGCTGCGCTTCCATCAGAGAACAACAATTGTTCTATCTGTATTATAGCTTCTTTAAGCATAAGCTTTTTCTTTTTAAGATCATGCATCTTGAATTGGTCAATCACCTTGTTCTGCATCATTCCTGATATTTGTTTTTCAAGATCAGTGTGCTCGACCTTAAGATTAGCAAGCTCTTTTTCATATTTCATAGTATTAACCATAGGTAACCTCCTTTATGCAAGCCCTAAAACAATAGGGTTAACATTATGTAATTTATAGTATAAAAGTAACACGAAATCAGGCAAATAGCAAGGGTTTTTAGATATGATAATATAAAGAATGGTAGCGGAGGAGGGACTTGAACCCCCGACACGCGGATTATGATTCCGCTGCTCTAACCACCTGAGCTACTCCGCCAAACGTGAAAGCAATTTAATATATCTTTGTGTAAAGATCAAGATTATTTTGCGTGATACCTAAAAGCATGTTGTGATATTACAATTTTTCAGCAAGATAGTACGTTGATTGTTAGTGCGCTAAATATGATAAACATTATAAAAGTCGATGATAGTAATATTCATGTTCTATATAATTTAGCACAAGGATATGAGGCAGAATTTTCAAATCTCACCAAGGAAATGCCAGACCAAGATGGTAGGTTTAAAATACATCAATATCCAGTAAATCAATATGTGCTGTATTTATGTTATAAAGATGCTAACCCGATAGGTTTTGCGATTATAGATTTAGCATCTAATCCCGCATGTGATATATACGAATTTTACGTAGTGCCCGCTGTACGCAAGCAAAATATAGGGAAAAATTTTGCATTTTACTTGTTTGATACATACAAGGGAATCTGGCAAATCCGTCAGATTGATGGCGCAGAAGGTTCTACAAGCTTTTGGAGAAAGGTGATTAATGAATACACCAATGGCAATTATAAAGAAGAGATAGTGCAAGACCCACGATGGAATTGCATCATCAAGCAAACATTTGTTTCAAGGGTTTAGATATATTGCACTTGTTATTAGTTTTGTAGAACCTTTCCTAGTATCTGTGATGTTACGTCCGGAGCAGATTTTTTGGTAGCATCGCCTATCTTATCTATATCTTGCTTTAGTTTGTTTAAATCTAAGTGCTTCAAGAGAGATTTAATATTAGATTGTGTTACTTCTTTTATAATCGTATTGACTACGACTTCAGCGACATCTTCTGCTGTAATGCCATTAGATGACTTGCCCAGATCTTTAAACTCTAGATGCTTGAGATTCATCTCTCTAGAAACTAGATTGGATATAGAAGCTTTCACCAATAGATTATCAACTATGATTTTATCTATTATAAATAATTTTTGATCTTTTTTCTCAGGAGTTTTAGAGGCATCAGACTCTTTACTTGATTCAGACAACATTTTTAATGAGTCTGTATTCGCAGAAATTGTATAAAATGCTACAGGGTTCTTTAATGCGACGTTATAGATGTTTATTACAGGTTTGAACAATGACATTACATCATAAGATGCTGAGATATGTCCAAATTGCAAAGTTGGATGCTCAGCTGTATGTTGAGTTATAGAAAGTCTGTTAATAGATATTTGATCTAGATATGGGCTAATGAAGACCCCATTTACCTCAACTTTAGCGCCTAAAGCTTGAGAGCCATAGTTTTCTATGAGTCTTTCAAGTAGTTTGTCTGCAGAGAGATATGCTAAAATCAACAGTAAAATCATTATTGATGTGAAAATAGCGAGCGTTCTTTTCATATTTTACCTTTAAACTATACCTTAATTATATAGGCATTTTTAATATATCTAGGTACGAAGATACGATTTTATCTCGCACAGCAACCAAGGATTTAACAGTGATATCCATAGTATCAACTGTCTTAATTAACTCTAAGACTTTTTGATTCTCTGTCAAAGCATCTTCTTGAGTTATATTAAATAAACGTTTTGACTCGCTCTTAATAGTAGATATGGGTTTTTTTACAAACTCATTAGTTAAGACGTCTTCAAAAGATGATTGAGATACATGATTGGATGCAGAAGAAATAATATTAGAATTTAGCTTTAAAAGCTCATCTCCTTTCCGTAAAACCATGTTAGGCTGTGCAGTGTTAATATCTCGAGATGGCTTGATCTTGCGATTTGCATCCAGTATTTTCTTATACGCACCTACAGCCGAAACGTAATCTACCATTTATTTTAAGGCCTCTAAAAGCTTTAGTTGGTTTGACTTTGCTATTTCAAAAGCGCTTAAATTAGCTTCATAGCTTCTTTGCGCTTCTTTTGCATCAATCATCTCTAAGTTGATGTCTACATTGGGATACTTTACATATCCGTTGTCATCAGCTGCAGGATGATTAGGTTCAAATCTATACAAATAATCAGATCTATCAAGTGCTATCTTGTTCACTTGTAATACATCTGCACGAAATTTTTCGTCGTACTCGTTTTTCATAAGTATTACTTTTCTTCTGTATGGTGCCGAACCTGGTGTTTTGCCAGTAGTATTAGCATTGGCTATGTTCTGAGCTATCACTTTCAGTCTTTCGCTGTGAGCTTGCATTCCTTGTGAGGAAACATACATCGAAGAAAATAAAGAATCTTCAGCTTTAGCGGAAGCGCTGGCTAAAATCATAAGCAATAAGATAATGCGTATTATCATCTATTAAGCCCCTGAATTGCTGTATTCAAGATACTTTTTGATTTATTGTATATATTCGTTGCCTCAGTGAGTTTTTGCGAGTTCTCGTTTTTTTTAAACAGCTCACGCTCTATGTTCACGCCGTTTCCATTAGGCTTTATCTCATCCAATTTTGGTGAGAAGAGTGTGTAATCAGTAGTTGAGTTTAAATCCATATGCATGCTGTTGGTCATGTGGAGATGCACATCATCCACACCGCCTCTCCTTTTTTTAATGTCTTGAGGTCTATATTTTGGAGTATCAGCATTAGCTATATTTTGGGATAATATCTTGTCACGCTCAGTTAGATATCCCATATGATCATAAAGCTCTTCAAATGCATCGTAAGCAATAGAGAGGGAGGGCGTAAGGCACAATATTAAGAATGCTATTAATTTAATTGCTTTATTCATATAGTCTGATTCGTTTGTTTCCAATCGCTTAAAAATTTATTTATACCAATATCTGTAAGTGGATGCTCCACCATAGATTTTAGTATTTTTGGTGGAAGAGTAGCAATATCTGCGCCAATTTTTGCAGACTCTATTATGTGTCCTGTATGTCTTATAGATGCAGCTAAAATCTGTGTATTCCATTCTGGATAATTATCAAAAATCTCACGCACTTCAGACAGTACGTCTAAAGAATTATGGCCTATATCATCCAGCCTGCCTAAGAATAAAGATACATAAGTAGCACCAGCCTTAGCTGCGAGCATTGCTTGAGCTGCACTAAAGCAGAGAGTTACGTTAGTCCTAATTCCAGTGCCCGAAAGTGATTTACATGCTCTGAGACCTTCCATGGTTAATGGTATTTTTATTGTAATTGCTGCATCAATTTTGCATAATTTTTCTGCTTCTTTCATCATGCCATCATAATCTGTGGCAACTACTTCTACGCTTACCGATGGTATTTGGAGTGCGCATATATCTTTGATTGCAGCATGCAAATCAACTCCTGACTGCTTTATTAGAGACGGGTTAGTTGTAACTCCATCAACTAATCCTCTAGAAGAGAAATAGAATATTTCATCAGCATCACATGTGTCTATATAAAGTTTCATGTTAAATATATTAGGTATAAAAATTACAGTAACACGTTAGAGTAGTTTTTTGATTTTTCATAGCTTTTTCTAGAGTGCTCTTTATCATTGATATGGTGTAACTAGTTTGCAATTAAAGCTGTGTCAGTGAATGTTAAACGGTTGATCTGTATCCGAATTTTGTAGTTGGCTAGGCATTTAGAGGAGCTGAGGGATTTGTGCTTGCAATTTATTGATAAATACATAAAATCTCTCTCTTAATTATCTATCTTCGCAGAAAAAGCTAGTGTTGCCGTTAAGATTATTGCCGAAATCTCCTAATCTAAATTTTTTGAAATTTAGATTTGTTGGGTATTCCATAAGCGTTTTGGTCACAATTGCTACTACAGCACTGTTTTTCTCTGAAGGTTTGAATCTTGGTATAGATTTTAGTGGCGGTATAGTAATGGAGATCCGCTCTGATCAAAAAGTTGATATTGAGAATTTTCGTAATAATTTAGCTGATCATGGATATGGTGGCGCTATAATACAAAATTTTGGTGTTGATAGTGTCATGGTAAGAATTCCTCCTATAGGTGAGGCTGCAAACCAAGCACAGGAAGTGAAAGACATACAAGAGTTAATTCGCACTTCGCTTGACCCGAATGTAGAATTCAGAAGGGTAGACTATGTGGGACCTAAAGTTGGTGATGAGCTTGTTGCAAATAGCTTGAAGGCTACGATGGTGGCGCTTGCTGGAATGTTAGCGTACATATGGTTTCGATTTGATTGGCAGTTTGGCGTTGGCGCTGTCATTGCATTGTTGCATGATGCTACTGCAACTCTAGGCTTCTTTTTATTCACTCAATACGATTTTGATTTAAGCTCTGTCGCAGCGATCATGCTAGTAATAGGATATTCTATTAACGATACTGTTGTAATATATGATAGGGTGCGCGAAAATCTAAGGAAGTACAAGAACAAACCTCTGATAGAAATACTCAACATGAGTATAAACGAAACTCTTTCAAGAACAATCATGACTGTTGCTACAACTTTGCTGGCATCATTCGCATTGGTCTTGTTGGGTGGTGAAGTCCTACGCGGCTTCAGCATGGCTTTACTATTCGGTATTGCATTTGGAACATATTCTTCGATTTTTGTTTCTGTGCCTTTACTACTAGTAACAGGACTTAAAGCCAATAAACAGGCTTAATTTAAACTTAATAAAGGAAAATAAGATGAGCATAAAAAAGTACTTTAAGTGCAGATCTGTTGAGGGATTGATAGAGGAGGCTCAAAAATCTCGCGCATTAACAAGATCTTTAGGGGCGTTTCAATTAATTATGTTAGGAATAGGTGCTATTATCGGTGCTGGTATTTTTGTATTTACAGGCACAGCAGCTGGTAACCACGCAGGCCCAGCGATTACACTGTCGTTTGTTTTGGCCGGTCTTGCATGTGCGTGTGCCGCGCTCTGTTATGCCGAGCTATCGTCCATGATCCCAGTTTCAGGGAGCGCTTATACATATGCTTATGCCACACTTGGCGAGCTGCCAGCGTGGCTTATATTCTCGATGTCCTTGCTCACGTATTGCCTTGGTGCTTCGTCTGTCGCAAGTGGATGGTCTGGATATGTACAAAGCTTTTTGATGGACTATGGTATTATGATACCTGCTGTTATAAGCGATAACTTTGGTACAATGGTTACAATGCAAGATGGTTCTCAGGTTATGGCATTGATTGATTTGCCAGCTTTTTGTATCGCATTGTTGGTGATGTGTATAGTTTACTTTGGTTCCGAAACATCTGCATGGATTAATACAATAATAGTATTTGTAAAAATGACAGTATTGTTCTTGTTTATAGCTATTGGTTCTACAAAAATTAATCCTGAGAACTGGACTCCATTTATACCAGCAAACACAGGTGTATTCGGACAATTCGGATACTCTGGTATTGTCTCAGGTGCTGCTGTAGTGTTTCTTGCGTACACAGGGTTTGATGCTGTTGCAACAGCTGCCCAAGAAACAAAAAACCCTAAACGTGATTTGCCAATTGGTATCATCGGTTCTTTGATAGTATGTATCATTATATACGTGATGGTTTCCGCTGTTTTGACAGGTTTGGTGCCTTACCAATCTCTTAACGTTGCTGAGCCAATGGCTATTGCTGTTGATACACTTGGTATGCCTTGGTTTTCTGTGGCTGTGAAGATTGGTGCAATTTCTGGTCTTACAACTGTAATATTGGTACTAACATATGGTGCTGTGCGTATTATGTACACAGTGGCACATGATGGTTTATTGCCAAAAGCATTGGCTAAAACAAATAAGAAGTATCACACTCCACATTACTTGACAATGTTGGTAGGTTTATTGATTGCTATCCTTGGTTCTACGATTCCTGTAGATAAATTGGTATTACTAGCAAACGTTGGTACATTGGTTACATTCACAATTGTATGTATAGGTACAATCTATTTGAGAATAAAGCAGCCTGATGTAAAGCGTGAATTCAGATGCCCATGGGTACCTGTGATTCCTGCTGCTGGTATTGTATTATTCTTAACAATTTTGTTAAGCATACCTTCGGTTGTGTTCTTATACGCGCTTGTTTGGATTTCTATAATGTTGTTGATATACTTCTCTTATGGAGCAAAAAACAGCCATCTATTACATCCGAATAGAAAGCATTAAGAAATATTCCAATTATAAAAAAGAGCCTTCGCATTTGCGGGGGCTTTTTTTATGGATTTCTTCATGCTTTTTGTTAGTGTGTCACTATAATATTACTGAATTAGTAAATGGCTGAAGATCAGGACAAAGCGCAGAAGACCGAAGATCCCACCCCCAAACGGATTGAAGAAGCCATACGTAAAGGTAATGTTGCATTCTCAAAGGAACTGTCTAATTTCATACTGCTTACATTATTCTCTGTATTTGTGATTTTACTTGCTCCCAGTTTGTTCCAGCAGGCTGCAAAAGAGCTAGCTCCATATCTGACAGAGCCTGATCAATTCGGTTTTGATTATGACGGAGATGATGTTTTTAGGCTTGCGATAAAAATCATTTTAGATGTCTTTTTAATTTTGATGATACCTTTTTTAATTAGCATATTTGGGTCCATATTAAGTGCATTTTTACAAAACGGGTTCTTGGTTGCGCCTGAAGCAATAATGCCAAAGCTCAGCAAAATCTCCCCTATAAGCGGATTTAATAGAATATTCTCAAAAGATGCCTTAGTGAACTTTTTTAAAGGTATTGTAAAAATTTTAATTATCGCGATCACATCATATATTGCCATATATACAGAGTTAGGCATTGTAGATTCGCTACATGAATTTACACACATAGGTATCTTGGTGATTCTTGGCAAGATAATAGCAAAGCTCCTGATATCAATATGCAGTATCATGGCTATCATTGCTGCTGCTGACTTGCTTTACGAAAAATACAAATATCGTCAAAGTCTCATGATGACTAGGGAAGAAGTGAAAGAAGAGATGAAGCAGATGGAAGGTAATCCGGAGATTAAGGCTAAAATTAAATCCGTGAGAGCCCAAAGAGCACGTAGACGTATTGCCGCAACTGTTCCTAAGGCAGATGTGATTATTACAAATCCAACTCACTTCTCGGTTGCTCTTGAATACAATGCTGATGAAATGCCAGCTCCTAAATTGATTGCTAAAGGACAAGATCGTATAGCGCTTAGAATTAGAGAGATAGCGGCAGAGAATAATATCCCAATTATAGAGAACAAGCCACTTGCAAGGTCGTTATTTGACACTGTAGATGAAGATGAGTTTATAGCAGTTGAGCATTATGAAGCGGTTGCTGCAATTATGAGTAAGATTAAAAAGTTTACTAATAAAAGAAAAAAGCCGGCATAAAGCCAGCTTTCCTTTTTTGAGAAAGTATAAGAAATATTATTCCCAGTACTTTCTGCGAAGCTTACGACGTCTACGAATAGACTCATCTGCTTTTCTTACTCTTGCCTCTGACGGCTTTTCAAAATGACGTTTCATTTTCATCACTCTAAAAATACCTTCGCGCTGCATTTTTTTCTTGAGCGCCTTGAGCGCTTGATCAAGATTATTAAAGCGAACCAATACCTGAACCACGTTACATACCCCCTTTAAGGATTAAAGTTAATTTCCAAGTTGGTAAAATGAAGTCTAGCATATATCGTCCTCTATGGCAAGACGCCAAGCATAAGAGAAAACGCTTGAACTCTAAAAATGGTTTTGATATAACTGTCACATACAAACGTATCAAGCAAAATGACAAAGTGTTTAAACATCGGTGCATGTAATACAAAAAGCGGTATAGCTATATCGGACACTTCTGCTTATTATTCTCTCCACCATTGCCATTGGTGGCAATAATTCTTTTCAATACATCGTGTTTTCACGGCTTCTTTTTCTAAATTGGGTAGATCTATATTAGTATTTTAGGTCTATCCATATAGGAGGAAACTGTCTTTCTAAAGCAGAATTATAAAGGAGAATATTATGACTAAGACAACTAAAACACAATGAGATTGGCAATTTCATCATGTGCATCAGCACACCTTTTTAACCTGAATTTTAACAAATATGATGATGGAAAATCCAAATGAAAAATCAAACAAACCTATTACGTGAAGTCATTGAAGATATCAGAAAAACAGATTCAAACCCAATGGAGGTCTCTCTGATATAACGTCGTTCATACCAAATGTTGTGACAAATTTTTATGAACTAAAACTCATCTCTATCTTAGATCAGCAATTGAAAAGAACTAATTCCTTTATAAGAGATAACCGAGTTCAGAGGGTGATTTCGAGACAATTTAATAACAAAGATTACCCATTATTCGACCCTTCTAATGGGGATAATATATGTGAATCTAGAATCTTGTTACTGGATATATTTAGGCAAAATAAAAGCTATGATGAGCTAACAAGCGATGAAAAGCTTGTCATATCTATCTGTCAGATACTCAGATTGTACCAAACACCAGTGCTGGATGAATTTGGCCTAGAGGTGAAATCTGTAGAAAGGCCTAGTTTAATAAGTTATGAATGCGATAACAAAGTGTCTAAGTTCACTATTTCTAAATTTACAGTCAAGCAAAGCCCTTATGACACAGTGTCAATGATATCTCATGCAATGAGCTTGATATCAGCCAGATATGTGCAGAAATTGGCGTCTATTGCCGCGCCTCAATTATTATCGGATTTGGTGATATACAACAGAGATAAAAATGTTCAAAGCAAGAGATTAAAATTCCCATCTCAGCGCAAGTGCTCACCAACTATATTGACTATATTTAATTCTCTTAAAGTGCTTAATGTACCGATGATATACAAAATCACACGATTAGAGAGCTCAGTCTTAAGCGATACCAAGGAGCAAATATTTACATTGCAAGGTGTGGATTTTATCGCTGTTAAATATGTAGATGAGCAATTGCGATGTGTAGATTTAGAATCTAGAAAACCTGATGAGCCACAATTTATCTTTAGCGCACAATCTGTATTCTATCGCTTTGGGGTAAAAAGTAGTGAAAATCTAATCCTTTCTAGGATTGCAGAGATTGGTTGTATTGCTAATTTCCAAGATTTTATAAGTAGCCTAAAACAGGAGTTTGATAGCGGTATACATAATATACCAAGCCTGTTAGCTGCGGTTACTGTAGTGGGATCAATTAATATAGATGAAAAGCATAGGCAAGATAATTATAGCTCTACTCTACTCAAGCAACTAAAAGAGCAAGTGTATTTGGAAAATGATAAATTTTTCTCATCTTCTTTTACGACAAAATCAGGTGAGAGAAGTGCGGAATCTATGCCTCTACAGCTTTGTCGCGGTTATATTAACTCTCTAAAAAATGAGAGGAGAGTTGCTGAAGAACTTATTGCTGCATCTCCAAAAACAGGGTGGCGTATAGAGGATAAGTTCTTCAGAAACATGAAAGGAGTTATTGTACCTTTCTAAGTCATTAATAAAAACGTGTTGCTTGAACTGATTGTGATTGTAAAGTGTGAGTTAGTTCAAGCTCATAATTCAAAAATAAGAGGTAAAATGAATCAAGAAAATATTGCAGCGCTTAAGCAACCAAAAGCAATGTATTTGCTTATTGCTGTTCAAATGTGGGAGAGCTTTAGTTATTATGGTATGAGGGCTATTTTGGTATTGTATATGATACATTATCTAAAATTCTCTGATCACCAAGCATTCAGCATATATGCTATATACATTGGTCTAGTTGAAGGGCTAGGCATCTTTGGAGGTCAGCTAGCTGATAAGGTGTTTGGCATGCGCAACTCGATATATGTCGGTGGGTTTATCATTGCGTTTGGGCATGGAGTTATGGCGTTTCCATATTACGATCAAGCAATATATATAGGGCTTGCAGCAATCTCTGTAGGTGCAGGTCTGTTCCGCACAAGTACAGCAGGGTTATTGGGTGCATTTTATAAAGAGAATGACTTACGTCGCGATGCTGGTTTTACATATTATTATGTAGGATTGAATTTAGGTGCATTTTTGGCGACAATTCTATGCGTACATATTTCGCAATTATATGGATGGCACTATGGATTCTCACTAGCTGGCTTTGGGATGGTGATAGGTATGCTGAATCTACATATGTTTAGGGCTCTATTAGAAGATAAAGGGTTGACCAGTACCAAATTGACACCGATGTTTTGCTATAAAACTGCTGCAATTTCTTTAGCTGTTATACTTGCTATTTCTGTATTCATTTTTTTTCATGAAATCACAATTTATGTGCTGACAGCTTTGATTATTGCGATGCTATTTCGAGTATACGTGATTGGGATGAGTCTTCAACCTGAGCAACGAAAAAAGGTGCATCTTGCGCTTTTAGCGATACTGCTTGCCGCTATATTCTATTCATTTGAAGAGCAAATTGGAAGTAGCCTTATTATATTTGGCGATAGGTTTTCAGATAAGATGTTTTTTGGGCTCAATATCGATGTAGCAGAACTTACATCTGTCAACCCGATAGTAGTACTTTTATTTGGTCCTATCGTTGCATTTTTGCTAGAGCTGTATGAAGTAAAAGTGAGACATCCTATCAATATTTTTATTAAGATATCGCTGGCCTTCATTGTGCAAGCAGCTGCATTTATTGTGCTCTATTTATACTCAGTAGGAGTTGGATATGTTAGTGCTGAGATTATAGCCCTTGTTTTTGGGGTAATAGCGCTTTCAGAATTGTTCATAGGCCCTGCTGTTTATTCTTATGCATCAGAAGCTGCGCCTCAGACTATGCGGGCTATGATGATGGGTGCGGTGATGTTAGGTTTTGCATTATCTAATGTGAGCAGTGGCTTTGTAAGTGAGATGATGGCATTTGATTCTAATTCGTCCCCAGATATTAATGTTTATAGTTTAAGCTTTATGAAGATAGGTGTGGCATGCGCTATTTTCGCAGGTGTAATTCTGTTTTTAAAGACTGCACATGTTGGTCATAAGTTATACAAAAAGCGCAAAAAAAGTAATTCAGATTTTTGATTTCCTTATTCATCAGGATTAGATAAGCATAATATAAGACTAAGAGCTAACATGGTTGCTTCTTTTAGTATTATCGTATAAATGTTTCATGAAGAATATTAAATAAAGAGAATCTATGCATTTTATAAAAAATACAGGCAATATCTCTGGAATAAAAGTTCAGATTTGCGATATGAGTTTCACACATGGTGTTGATCTAAAGATGGGTCAATCCCTTATGAAAGATAGCTCTCTCTATGTGGCAGTGTATAAAAATAAGGATGAAATAAATTATGAGCTAGCCGGTAAGCTTATCGCAAAAGCGATTCTGGAGTATGATCTTAGGTCTGTTTTTTTAGATGTAGATGATGCAACATCAGAAAATCTTGCGAGGCTAGCATTCGGCTTGCAATTAAGACTATGGAAATTCGATTTTTACAAAGCAGATCATATAGCAGATAGAGAGATAGCGATATTATGCAAAGATCCTAAAGAGGCAGCTAATGCATTTCAAGAATATAAAGTGCTAGGTGACTCTCTGAATTTTGCACGCAAACTCGCTGCAGAGCCTGCAAACAAATTACCACCTAAGGCATTTGTTGAAAGGCTAGATGGAATGACTGCGCTAGGTATTAAGGTGAGCGTGTTAGATAGAGAAGCGCTCCAAAACCACAAGATGAATGCAATGCTTGCAGTTGCTCAAGGAAGTGTGCAAGAGCCTTTTTGTGTGGTTATGGAGTATAAAGGCGATGTTGATTCACAAGAGTCAATAGCGTTTGTAGGTAAGGGCGTGTGCTTTGACTCAGGTGGATTGTTTATAAAAGACCAAAAGACGATGCCATATATGAAATATGATAAAGCTGCTGCTGCATCTGTTGTTGGTGCAATAATGGCAATTGCAAAAAATAAACTAAAAGCAAATGTGATTGGTGTAATAGGTCTGGTAGAAAATATGCCAGATGGGAACGCACAAAAACCAGGTGATGTTATTACCAGTATGTCTGGTAAAACAATAGAGGTTGGGGATCCGGATGCAGAAGGGCGTTTAGTTTTAGCGGACTGCTTGTTTTATGCGTCTCAAAATTATGCGATCAAATATATGCTTTCTTTCGGCACACTTACAGGGAATACAGTTGCATCACTTGCGTCTGAATATGCAGGTTTATTTACATATGATGAAGCGCTTGCATCAGATATTATAAAAGCTGGGGTGGTTTCGCAAGACAAGGTGTGGCGTTTGCCTCTTGGAGAGTTTGCTAAGAAACAGATAAGGTCTGAGATAGCAGACTTGAAGAACTTAGGTGACTTGCATGCTGGTGATAATGCTGCAGCTGCAGAATTTTTAAATGAATGCGCAGGGTTAAAAAGGTTTGCACATCTTGATATAGCTGGTGTTACTTGGGTAGAAGAAGATACAAATGATTTTGCAAAGGGTGTAACAGGTTATGGGGTGCGTCTGATATATGAACTCGCAAGTAACTCTAATAGCAAAGACAGTATAAAATGACATGTCTAATTCTCTTTCAACTATCGTACAGCATTGAAGCGAAAAAATGACGTTATTAGTTTTGTTTTATTGAATGATATGATGTTTTTTGCTACAATTCGAGATCAAATTAATAAATAAAGCTCTCAAGATGTTGGATGGATGTATAAAACTCTTAAAAGCAAACAGGACAAATACTTCGCTGACTCTAAGTTGGAAAAACATAGGTGATGATGGCGCTAAAAAGATTGCTGATGCTTTAAAGGAAAATACATCACTTACCTCGCTCTATCTAAGTAATAACAACATAGGCCCTGTTGGAGCTCAATATATTGCTGAGGCTTTAAAACACAATACATCCCTCACTCAGCTGTCTCTAAGGAGTAACAACATAGGTGATGATGGCGCTAAAGCTATTGCTGATGCTTTAAAGGAAAATACATCACTTACTAAGCTCGATCTAAGTTGGAACAACATAGGTAATTATGGCGCTAAAGCTATTGCTGATGCTTTAAAGGAAAATACATCACTTACTAAGC
>JAJTIA010000035.1 GCA_021299995.1 Candidatus Jidaibacter sp.
TACCTAGACTCTCAAAACATAGGTGAGAATGGCGCTATAGCTATTGCTAAGGCTTTAAAAACTAATACATCTCTTAATCTTCTCTATCTATTTGATAGAACCATAGGTGAGAATGGCGCTATAGCTATTGCTAAGGCTTTCAAAACTAATACATCTCTTACTTGGCTCTCTCTAATGGATATCAACATAAGTGAGAAAGCCGCTAAAGCTTTAGATGATGCTATAAAGAAGAATGAAAATATTTTGCATGCATTTTATCATAATCAATCACTAGAGATCCCAGAGCTTTTAGCCAAAAGGCGAAACAATATTAGGCAGTTAATACAAAGCTATAAAGATGGTAATGCTGATATAAATCAATTAATCAAATTCTCGGTACAGGTAAAGTCTTTTGCAAAGCAAGAAAGGTCTTTGTCTCCTATAGAGATCAAAAGATTGTACTATGATATACAACTAGCAATATCGACCCAATTTTCTGCTAAATGCGAACAAGATATTTTAACCCATGTGATAAATGACATAGCTCCCATAATCACACAATACTTAGACTCAAAAGCCTTAGCTAAGCTCTCAATAGCTACATGCCTTCCAAGCTTAAAAGAATATGTAAAGCAAACACTCAAGGAAGAGCCTTTAGAAACTGAATTCATAAAGCTATGGGCGCTAGAGAAACAATCTATAGATAAATCGCTTATAGAGCAGGAGCGTCAAAAAAATCATCTATTAAAAGGGATCTGCGCTGGTGTAATAGCATCTTATTCAACACATAAACTTGCACACACTTGCTGTGATGCATATATTAGCGAAACCGGTGCAATGGTCTTATCAATTATAGCAGGCGCTGCAATAGGCTATGGTACATACAGTGCATTAGAAAACAGATCTGTTGCTGCAGCTTTAGCTGTATCTTAAAAAACTCACTCAAAACGATTGTCTCAATATGATTTTAGTAAATTGGATAAAAAAGTCATTCTTCTAAAACACTAAATTAGCTATGGCTTTTAGAATTATTTTACTCATGTAATTTTTTTAGGTCTTCTCGTTTTTGAATCAAGACCTTATCAATGCGCGTTTCATCCATATCCACAATCTCAAACTTGAAACCATCCCAATTAATGTGTTCACCCTCTTTTGGGATATGTTTCAAATGTATGAGCAAAAAGCCAGCAAGAGTATTGAAATCACTTTCATCAAATGTTTCTACAATATCTGTATTTAGAAGCTCCTCTATTTCGTCAATCGGTGTTAAGCCATCACATAACCACGAGCCATCGTCACGTGTTGTAATCTCATAATGTTTTTCTTGGCTCGATTCAGGAATAGATCCTAACAAGGTCTCAAATAAATCCACAAGTGTAATAATACCTTGCATGGTACCATATTCATCTACTACAACTGCAATATGCGTTTTGTATTTTTTAAATTGATCCAATAAATCAGGCCCTAAATTATCTTCGATAACACAAGGTGCTTCTTTAATAAGGAGCTTCAAGTTTAAAGTCTTATCCTGAATTGATTGTCTTAAGGCATCTTTTGTATCAAGAATACCTTTAAAATTATCAAGTCCTCCGTCACAGACAGGATAATAACGGTGAGGATTTTGAACGATCTTTCCCATATTTTCTTGCATGCTATCGGCGATATCAAGGTATATCACCCTAATGCGTGGTGTCATAATCACACTTGCTTCACGGTTCCCAAACTGCAGCACTTTTTGGAATGCGTTATGTTCGAAATTATCAATAGCACCTTCTTTAAGGCCTTGCTTCATCACGCTGTGAATATCTTCTGCTGTAACGGTGTATTCTTTCTCTTCTTTTTGATTGAAAAATCGCAATATTGTTTTTGTAGAAATATCTAAAATAAAGACCAAAGGGTATGTTGCTTTTGATATAAAACGAACAGGTCTTGCTAGAAAACTTGCGACTTTCTCAGGTTTGGTGATTGCAATGCGTTTAGGAATAAGCTCTCCAAGCACAATTGAAATATAAGTGATCAAAATAATAACAAAGGTAAAAGCAATCGGCTTGCCATATCCATAAATCCATGAAAATGTATTCAAGTAAAGCCCCATAGGTTCAGCAAATTTCTGTCCACTGAATGCGCCTGCAATAATCCCTATGATCGTAATACCAATTTGGATTGTTGAAAGAAACGACCCAGGATTATCCATAAGCTCTAAAGCAACTTTTGCGCCGATGCTTTTTTTGGATAGATTTTCCATTTTTGTACGATTGGAAGAAACAACTGCCAGTTCCATCATGGCTAAAATCCCATTGATAAAAATAAGCAACAGAATTATCATGATATCAAATAAATATTCTTGCACTATTCCATCCATTTATTAACCACATTCAATGATGTATCTCGCATATAAATCAAAGACATAAATTTGCACTTAAATCTTTACATAGCATGATGATATTGTCTAGGTAATTATGCTGGTGTTGAGCTTTATATCGCTAAAACAGCATAAAAAAGATAGGGATTTATAGTGAAATTCGGTACTCTAAATAATATATAGCATATAGCATTTAAAATTCTTGCTGATCATACCATAGTATAATCTGTCTTTTGATCTATGCCCACTAAGATTTATATCTATCCACACTATGTACACAATCCACGGACCTCAGAGATATCATAAGAGTTGAAAGCTGTTGTACGCCTTTTACTTCCACATCTAAGATTAATTCAAAAAAGTCTAATGAGCGCCCCACTATCTTAATATTAGTGATATTTGCTTTCTCAGATGCTATCGCCTGCGTAATACTAGCAAGACTCCCAGGCTCATTGGATATAGTGATCTTCATACGCGCTATGTATATTGAAGCTCCTGCACCTTCCCAGCTCACGTCTATCCAGCGCTCTGGTGTGCTTGAAAAATTCTCTAACATTTCACAATCTGATGTATGTATTGTTATACCTTTTCCTGTGTTGACAATACCAACAATCCTATCACCTGGCAATGGGTGGCAACAGCCAGCAAAATGTATAGCCATGCCAGGTATCAGGCCCTGTATCTCTACAGGTTTTTCCTCTTTCTGTACTTTTTTCGATCTAAAACGCAGCAATGATAAAGGATTTGTCATTCTGTTTTCACTGACCTTTTCTTGAGGGTACAATGCCTTGACAACCTCGATCCTGTTTACAATTCCTTCACCCACACTAACTATAAGGTCTTCAACGTTTTCCTTTTTAAATTTTTCGTAAACAGATTCTAGATCCTTCTCTTTAAAACTCATATTGTCCTGCTGAAATGCCTTTGTAAGTATAGCCTTACCTAGATTATAGTACTCTTCACGCTGCTTTGAGCGTATAAACTTTCTTATCTCTGCACGAGCTTTACCTGTGACAACAAATTTCTCCCATGTTGGTGATGGCATAGGAGTTTTAGAGCGCATAATTTCAACCTGATCTCCATGATCTAGCTGAGTTTTCAATGGCACAATCCTGCCATTTACACGACCACCTATACAGCTCAACCCAATGTTAGAATGTAGAGCGAATGCGAAGTCTACAACTGTTGCACCTTTTGGTAGCGCTATAAGATCACCTTTTGGAGTAAAGCAAAACACCTGATCGTAATACATCTCAAGCTTTGTATTCTCCAAAAACTCTTCTGCGTTCGATGCATTTTCTAAAATCGAGAGCAACTCCCTAATCCACCTAAATTGGATGCCATCTGAGCGAACTTTTTGCTTATATGACCAGTGCGCTGCAACTCCTAGCTCTGCAACATCATGCATATCATATGTTCTAATCTGTATCTCAATACATCTTTGCTCTGGACCCATAACCAATGTGTGCAAAGACTGATATCCGTTGCTTTTTGGCGTACTGATAAAATCTCTAAATCCACCAGGAATCATGTGATATTTTGTGTGTATCACTCCTAGCACTTTATAACATTCTTCTATACTACCTACAAATACTCTAAATGCTATGATATCTGCCAACTGCTCAAATGTTACATTCTTACGCTCCATCTTACGCCATATGGAGCAAGATGTCTTTTCTCTGCCCTCAACTTCACATTTAATGCCTGCAGTTTCTATATTTGCTTTTATTTCGGCAATTATAGAATCCACAAGCGAATTCCCATCTTTTCTTAGGAATTCTAATCTATTCAAGATAGACTTTCTGATTTCTGGGTGCATTTCTGCAAATGCCAAATCCTGAAGCTCATTTTTGAATTTATGTATACCTATTCTTTCAGCAAGAGGTGCATATATTTCCATCGTTTCATGGGCAATTCTAAGGCGCTTATTCGGGTTTTTAATGTGCTTGATAGTACGCATATTATGCAACCTATCGGCTAGCTTTACCAGTAGCACCCTAATATCTTCAGATATAGCAAGTAACAGTTTACGAAAGTTTTCAGCCTGTTTTACATGCTCTGGCTGAAACTCTATCTTTGTAAGCTTTGTTACACCATCTACTAATTTAGCTATTTCTTGACCGAACTCTCTGGCTATATCATCATGTGTTGCGTGTGTATCTTCTAGGGTGTCATGCATAATAGCAGTCAGCACAGAACTGATATCCATTTTCAAATCCAGCAATATATCTGCAACAGAGATAGGGTGCAACACATATGGCTCACCAGATGAGCGATACTGACCAATATGTGCCTTTGCTGCGAATTCTATAGCTTTAATGATTTTTGCAATTTTTTCTTCTTTAGCACGACCTTTTTGAACTTTCTCAATAAGCGCATTTTTAGCCTGATCAATAAGAGCTAAATCCTCTTTTGTATATGCTATTTTTGCAACCTTATTTTTAGTCATTTTTATTCTACTTTAAATTCCTCTACTGCCTCTACCACACCTTCATTTGCGATGATCTTCTCAACTTTTAATTTAGCATCATATAATATACTATTGCAATGCTGTTTTAAGGCATTGCCTTTCATGTAAAAATCTATAGCGAGCTCTAACGGTATGTTGCCTTGCTCTAATTTACGTACTATATCTTCTAACTGGCCTAATGCTTCCTCAAATGATAAAGTTTCGACTTCTTTACTAAATTTTGTACTAGATGCATTCATATTCTTTGATTCACAATTGCTTTTATGTTACTAAATAACAGTAATACTAAACCAACTATTTATCTATGTCGATAGCGAGAATATTCAAACCTGCAAAATCTACAATGCAATCCGGTAATGCAAAAACGTTCTGGCACCTATCATTTTCCTCTCAGGATAAATCGATAGACCCATTAATGGGCTGGACTGCGAGCAAAGATATGATGTCAAACGAAGTTTTATTAAAATTCTCATCTAAAGAAGAGGCTATAGAATATGCTGAACGTAAAGGCTTAGAGTATATTGTTGTTGAACCTAAAGCTCGCAAAATAATCAAAAAGTCTTATATATCTAATTTTAAAGACTAATTAATATAGCAAATCCCGACTGTGCTGTAAGTAATATACTTGTTCATGCGCCCATACAGTTAAGTTAACATTCATGAAAGAAAAGTTTATCTGATCATTTGATCGAACGAATTGGAAATATGGAGCCAACAGGCTTCAGACAGTACAGTACCAATTATTGCAGAAATGCTACATGCTAATCTCCTATTATATCGTTTAATATGAGCTAAATTGCAAAAAATATCCTAATTCACTTAATATTCAGATTGTTTATTTAATAATTTGTATTTTTTATGAGTTTTGTTATAATTCCGATCTGTTTGAATTTGATAAGGCTTTGTATGAGAGAGTATGGCAGTGATTCTGAATATGATTTAGAAATTGGATACAATGTTGAGATGGATTACTTTAGTAATGATATGGATAGCGAGTCTGATATGGACTATTATCATCACGATGATATGCGTTCCGATAGTGATGCTGTTGATAGCGACTCTAGTATGGATTATTCTAGCGAGGATGTTACAGAGTTTGATTATGATGAAGCAATCAATATGTTGATAAAAAATGATAAATCTTGTGCCTACTTAGATTTATCATCTCAAGATATTTGTGATGATGGGGCTGACAAACTGGCGGATGCGATGAGAAATAATACAACGCTTCGGGTCTTAAATTTAAACGCAAATAATATAAGATCTTATAGTGTCCCAAAACTCTGTGAATCTTTATTACACAATTTTAGTTTAGTTGAACTAGATCTATCTAATAATTCTTTTGGTATATGTTATAACAAGGCTATTAAGGCTTTAACAAAACTCCTAAAAACCAATATTAGCATCAGAACATTGAAGTTATCTTCAATTAAATTAAATTTTGAATCCGCAAGTATTTTAGCCAAAGGCTTATCTCACAACACTATGCTAAAAGTATTAGACTTATCTGTTAACAATATTGGGGCAAAAGGTCTGAGCTCAATAATCAAAGCATTAAATTGCAACCAGACTATACGCCATATCAATCTATCTAATACTAGTATTGCTATGTGCGTTGGAACCGCTTTTCAGAGACTTTTTAATATAGGTCATAGAAAAATGTCTATAAACTTGTCTTACAATGCAATAGTAGAGGAGGAGATGATAGAATTCGCCTCATTTTTATCAAATGATTCCTCCATTGATAACTTGGATCTAACTGAGAGTAATATCCAAGATGATGGCATGGCAAATCTATGTCAGGCATTGAAAACAAACATGGGTATTGTGTGTTTAGATGCGTCTTACAATCCAGTTGGTAGCAAAGGCTTATATTATCTAGCTGAGTTATTGAGATCTAATACTGTTTTGCAATCAATATCATATTTACAAACTGGAGAACGTGAGTCTATACACAGAACCCAAGGTCTAAACAACTTAGAACAAGCTATATTGGATAATGAAAACATTTTATATGCTAAATATGATTCAATGAGCCATGGTGTGATAAATGCTATGAAGCATAGAGCTAATAAGATTAAAGATATAATTGAATTGTCTAAATCAGATGTGTTTTTGAGCTCGAAAGCAGGATCTCAAGTTCTCACATACTTGCCACAAATTAAATACATGGGAAGGCGAGAAGATTTATTGAGCCTTGATGAGCTAAATAGATTGATGGATTTTATGTTTCATTCTATTCACGAAGTTATAGGTGATAAAGCTGCTCTTTTTTCTAATGTACCTGGAGAGATAGTGTATTTTATATTGGATCACTTATCAGATAACGATCTATCAAATTTTGCAATAGCTCTTTGTATAGCAAAACCCAAAGGTTGTTATAAACCTAACGATTGTGCTGTGCAGTTGTGTTATTAATATGCAATAGATGAAAGCTTAAAAGAATTTATGATTTGATAAAGCTCTCTTTGTGCTTTACATCTCTCCATAAGTCTAACATTAGATCCTCGCTTTGACCGTGTAGCGTAGCAAGACCCCGATGGTTTGCAAGCTCTATAAGGCTTTCGATGCGAGACCTGAATTTATGATGAGTTCTTGTAATAGTATCATTAACATCGAGCTTCATAAAGATGCATAAAGATATAGCTGTATGTATTAAATCACCTATCTCTTCTTGAATTTTTGCGATATCTGAGTTGTTATCTATATCTTCTTTTACTTCCATATATTCGGATAATATTTGATCTAAAATCGCCTTACTATTGGGCCAGTCGAAACCAAATTGTCTTGCTAATTTTTCTACGGATATAAGTTTGTCCAAAGGATGCATAATGATGTTTGATCAAAGTTTTTTATAATGTAATATAGCGCTTATTATATCTAAGTGCGATAGTTAAGAGATCTCTGATGTTTAAAAAAATCTTGATCACTGGTGGGGCAAGTAGGCTTGGTAGAATAATTGCTGAGCACCTACATGCACAGGGCTTTATCGTGGATGTGACCTATAATACTGCGAATCTTGAGGGCTTTGAAGGAATTGCTGCCACTAAATTAGATTTATCTGATAGAAAAGCAGTAGAGATTTTTGCGCGCAATATACAGAATTATGATGTGTTAATCAACAATGCTGCGATTTTTGAAAATGATTCTATTAGCTCATATAGAGAGCCTAGCTTAGACCGTATTATGCAAGTAAATGCATATGCTCCAATTTATCTTATGCAGCAGATGCTAAAACGCAATAATGTTAAGGTTATTAATATATTAGACAAATGGGCCTCTGATGTGCCTAATAACTTCTTTTCTTATACATTATCTAAAACCATGCTCAAGACTGCTACTATTTCGGCAGGAGAGGAGGGGAATGTGTTTGGAATAGACCTTGGATTCACACTTTATAATCCTCTTTATCCATTGCATTTTTTTGAATTGATGAAAAAAAAATACCCATCAACACCAGAAAACCTATGCGATGCTATAGACTTTATTGTAGCTCGTGATAACTTAAAGAGCCAAATTATCGATTTAACGAAATGGAAAAAGGTGTATTAGCAGAATTAATTGCATTTATAGCAAAATTACCAGGATTAGGTCCGCGTTCTGCTAGGAGAATAGTGCTCCAGATGCTAAAAAATCCTAGCGAAAAAATGGGTGCGTTTGCTAACTTACTCACCAAGGTTATGGATGAAGTTAAGAGATGCGCCGAGTGTGGTAACATAGATATAGTTACACCTTGCAACGTATGCACTGATAACAAGCGTGATCCAAATGTCTTGTGTGTGGTTGAAGATATAGCTGACCTATGGGCGCTAGAGCGTGGTATGGTGTTTAAAGGTAGGTATCATATTTTGGGTGGATACCTTTCTCCAATCAATGGAGTTACACCGGATAAGCTGAACATAGATTCATTGGTTAGAAGAGTCGCAAGCGGTGATGTAAAAGAAGTTATTATTGCAACCAATTCTACGCTAGAGGGCCAGTCTACAGGTTTCTACATCTCTGATCTTCTACAGCAATATAATGTGCGTACAACGCGTCTAGCTCATGGTATACCACTTGGGGCAGAGATAGATTATATGGATGAAGGTACACTCTCTCATGCGCTTAAGATGCGCCAAGATTATAGCTAAAAA
>JAJTIA010000071.1 GCA_021299995.1 Candidatus Jidaibacter sp.
AAATACATGTATGCACTATATGAAGCTAGGAATGAAAAGCTCGTTGATATCTAAGCTTGGCGCGCTTTTAACTATGCGCGGGCTAAACAAGTCGTTTGCACTGATTGATCCTAGAAATTACAATGGCGCTATGTTTGTGGGTTTAAATGGAATTGTTGTAAAGAGCCATGGTTCGTCCGACCATATAGCATTCGCAAATGCTGTAGAGGTGTCTATCAAGCTTGCAAAACACAACGTAAACCAAAGAATCTCAAGCATGATACATGAATATCATGCAGAAGATCAGCCTTCAATAGTATCTAAGATAAAGCATTCTTTGGGGCTTTAATTTTAATAATTTTATGCGGTAAGAGCATTATGTATTCTCGATTAATAGCATATGGATCATATTTGCCAAAGGAAGTGGTATCAAATGATGACCTTGCTAAGACTATAGATACATCTGATGAATGGATAGTAAAGCGTACTGGGATTAAAAATCGCAGAATAGTATCGCGAGATGAGACAACTTCCATAATTGCTGCAAAAGCATTGGAGGATGCAATTAACAGGTTTAAGTTAAATGCGAGCTCGATAGATGCGGTAATAGTTGCTACCACTACACCTGATGATATTTTTCCATCTGTGGCATCTAAGGTTCAGGGATCTGTATTAAAATCCAGCGCATTTAGTTTTGATATAAACGCTGTATGTTGTGGATTCGTGTATGCTTTAATAGTAGCCGATAGCTTGATTAAGACTGGTGCTGCAAAACGTATCGCAGTTATTGGAGCTGATGTTATGTCCCGCATTATGGATTGGAGTGATAGAACTACATGCGTTTTATTTGGCGATGGAGCTGGTGTTTTTGTATTGGAAGCATCTGATAAGGTTGGTATATTAGCCAGTAATTTTCACTCCAATGGTGAATATGCTTCAATACTTTCTGCATCTTATGCATCTGAGGATGGGTGCAGAACTTCACCTAAGATACATATGGAGGGCAAAGAAGTTTTTAAGCACGCGGTTGCTAAGATGATAGAGAGCTCTAAAGATGTATTGCAAAAATCAGATATGAGTTTGAGTGATGTAGATTGGTTAATACCTCATCAAGCAAATCACCGTATTCTAAGAGCTGTTGCAGATAAACTAGGTCTTGATGAGTCTAAGCTCGTATCAACAGTTGCAGATCATGCTAATACCTCTGCAGCGTCTATACCGCTTGCATTTACAGAATATGCATCACGTGGTTTTATCAAAGAAGGCCACGTAGTTTTGATGCCAGCTGTAGGTGGAGGGCTTACTTGGGGTTCTATATTAATGAAGGTGTAGTTATTATGAGGATATCAGAAAAGTGGTATAACATTCTATTCACAGTGCTTATTAACATTGGAATGACAATTTATATGACTACATTTTGGCACCTTGTTGTAAATGAGGGTGATGTTATTGTAGATATATTGCTCACAAACGTTGTAGTCGGTTTTGTTGTGAGCTTGCCTTTTATATTTCTGCTGCTATTTTTTGTGCGTGTTACTATGAATAAATTCTTTACGGTGAAAAAGTAGGTATGTATTTTCAGGATTTGATTTTTAATTTGCTAAAATTTTGGACAGATAAAGGATGCATAATGCTGCAACCATATGATATGGAAGTTGGCGCCGGCACATCTCATCCTGCAACTGCACTGCGCGCACTGGATCCAAATCCATGGAATGTTGTATACGTTCAGCCATGCAGAAGGCCTACAGATGCACGATATGGTGAAAATCCAAATAGAATGCAGCATTATTATCAAATGCAGGTGTTGCTTAAGCCAACTCCACTTGAAGCTCAAGATTTATGTTTGGAGAGTTTTAAATATATTGGATTAGATCCGAAAAAGCATGATTTTCGTTTTGTGGAAGATGATTGGGAAAATCCTACTATAGGTGCATGGGGCTTGGGCTGGGAAGTTTGGTGCGATGGTATGGAAGTATTGCAATTTACTTATATGCAACAAATTGGTGGGCTTGAGCTAAAGTCTGTGCCATGCGAATTGACATATGGTCTTGAAAGGCTAGCTATGTTTTTACAAAAAGTGGATACTGTTTGGGATCTTCAATGGAACGATAAAGTAAAATACAGAGATGTATTTTTTGATGCTGAAGTTGAGTATTCGAAATATAATTTTGAGCATGCAGATACTGCCCAACTTTCATATTTATTCTCTAAATATGAAGCTGAATGTTTATCTTTGCTCAGTAAACGTATAGCTCGCCCAGCATTTGACCAATGCTTAAAAGCGAGTCATACTTTTAACCTTTTAGAGGCAAGGGGTGTAATAAGTGTTGCCGAACGTGTTGATTATATCTCAAGGGTTAGGAATTTGGCTAAATCATGTTCTGAGATTTATGTGAAGAATTTGGTTTGTTAAACTCCTAAATATTTAACTAAATCCGGGTTGAATTTTATAGTTTTAAGATCTAAAATCAAATTAGTCCTTGACATATATCTAAAAATACGTATATTACTCTAAAATCGCTATTTACTTTAGGATGTCTTATTTCGAAGATGCTTATGTCTCTTTTACACATTACGAACAGACCCCTTTAATTTCCGATATTTTCTCTGCAGACTACCATAATCTTGCTATTGATAACAACTCTCAGCCTATGAACAAAGCTTCAGGAAGCTTTGATGTAATCAACGGTGCGTCAGATGAGTTAGAATATGATTATTACGATTACTTAGTAAAAGAGAAAGAAAACGTAGTGACTTCAGATGATGTGCACTTCTACAATGACGCTGTTTCTAAATTTGTTAGCTCTGTTATCTTCTCAAATGCTATATCCTTAAGCCTATGGGGTTCATCTGTAATCTTAAATAATATAGGCGCGCCAAGTTTTGTAACAAAAGTGTTGAATGGAATGTCTATAGGATTAGGCAAAAATATAGTAATGTCTTCATGTGCGGATGATTTTAAATCGTATATAGCTTCTTCCCGTCTATACGATGTTATAGAGAGCGTTACACCAGAGTATTTATCTAGGTTTATCAATGATGAGATTGCACTGACTAGCTTAAATATTTTATTGAATGGTATGCAGGATTATAAGACATCCTTATTAGTATCTTTGGTGTCACAAAATACAGCACAAGATCTTGAAATGAAGACTCCAGATTATCCAGAGCGTATTATGAAAACTGGATTTCAACGGGTGTTTAAGGATGGTTTCCTTTTCGCATCTGAATGGATAGATTTTATGCCAAATAAAGCAAAATATTTCGCAATTGATACAGCAAAAGGTGTATGCAAAGATTTAATATGGACAGGTGGACAGTTACAATTTATATTGTTAAAGAACGTTTCTGTTACAACTGCCAAATATTTAGGTGAATATTGTTATCTCAATTTTGCAAAAGATTATACAGACCACTTTATTGCACATTATATTGTAGAAGATTATCATCTTAATTATTTGGCTGGCAAACTTGCATCTTCTACTCTGCCTACTGCTTTCTTGACCATGGTAAATAAGGGATATGAAAATTTTTGATTCGTTAACAATTTGTTAACTATTTTTATATAGCCTTATGATCAGTGAGCGATCACAAATATGGCGGAGGTTTATATGAGCTACGAAGAAGTAAATCCTAAAGACAATAATGGTGATGATACAGAAGTACAAGCAGCTTTAGTAGTTATAGTTTCTCATGTATTAGTGCCTTTTATAGTTAAATCTATTGCGTATATGACAGATCAAGTTCTTAATTGGTTTGCTGGGGATACCAATTCTGTTGGTACAGATGATATATCTTTATTTGAAGAGATATTGGTACCTCCTGTTGAAAGTTCTACAGATTATTAATCTTTTTTAGCTTCTTTAATATGGCCTTTTACTAGGTATAAGGTGCTTATAAAGATGATCAGTGATCCAATAACAGTGGTGATGTCGATTGTTTGTCCAAGAAATAAATATGCTGCAAGTGTAGCGCATATGATTCTTAAATAATCAAATGGCATTAAGGTGTTGATATAAGCTAATCGGCAGGCGAATGCAATACATAAATAAGCAACTCCTGCTGTACACGCCATGCCAATGCACAATAACATCTGTGTGAAGTTGAGTATTTTATGATCCAGTATAAATAGTGGTGTAGCAAGTGAACATATTATTAAATTGGTAACTAGCATAATTGCTAATGGATGCTGCTTTGCATCAGAGGTTAAATATTTTGTTATTACGTTGCTGCTTGCCCATAGAGTGCATGTAAACAATACAACAAAAACATATATGTTGAGATTTGCAGAGTTTGGTTGAATGATTATGTATGCACCAGTCATGCCAAATGCCATTGCGATAAATTTTTGGTATGATGGCTTTTCTTTGAGAAATATTATTGCAAATAAGCATGATAAAATAGGTGTGATATAACTTATACCAACCACTTCAGGTATGTTCATGTTAGAGATCGCAAGCGCCCATGTCGGGATAGACATGAAATCTACAGCTCCTTTAAACAGATTTAAGCTGTTTAGTTTGAGTTTTCTACTGTTTTTTGAAAGAAGTAGTAAAAAAGGGGAAAACAATATGATGCAAAAAAAGCTTCGGTAAAAAGTTATCTGCATAGGAGAGAAATCTTGATATAAGGCTTTTGTTATCACATTCAGAACGCCAAAGCACATATATGCCGCAATCATGCAGAGTATAGCTTTTAAGTCGTTAGAATTTTTGATTATTTTGATCATATAAATAAATAAAAAACGCACCTGAAATTTATCATCTCAGGTGCGCTAATGCAAATATATAAAGAGCTATGCAGCAATTTGTTTTTTAGCAGACTCTACAAGAGCCTTAAATGCTTCAGGCTGAGTGATAGCAATTTCAGATAACATCTTACGATTAATATCTATGTTTGCCATTTTTAATCCCTTCATGAATTGAGAATATACTAATCCATTCTCACGGGCAGCTGCATTAATACGCTGAATCCATAATGCTCTGAAATCACGCTTACGATTTCTACGATCGCGATAGGCATATCTTAGAGCTTTTTCTACTTTTTCAATTGCAACTCTAATACAATTTTTAGCACGGCCTCTATAACCTTTTGCTAATTTTAATACTTTTTTATGTCTAGCTTTAGACTGGACGCCTCTTTTTACTCTGGCCATTTTCTTACCTCAATATTGAAAAAATTATCTATCATATGGCATAAATTGCTTTATTCTTGTTGCTTCCATATCGGGAAGCACAGTTGTACCACGCTGGTTGCGTAGCTGCCTCAAGCTTCTTTTTCTCATATTGTGTTGTTTGTTGGCCTGCGCCGACTTTACTTTGCCGGTTGCAGTAACTTTGAAGCGCTTTTTAACACTGCTTTTTGTTTTTAGTTTAGGCATTTTTAACTCCAATAAAGTTATATATAAGTAGCACCAAAGGCATGCCAAAAAAAGCCCAAGGCGCAAACATAAATCGCATACTAGTACACAAAAGCATATTAGACAACAAAAATCTAATGTGTTGCGAATATAATAAAGTATTAATATACAGTATCTGGTGTGAGGAATAAAAGGGTTTGGTATGAAGAAATACGCAGGTCTTGCAGTAACATTGTGTTCAGCTTGGGGTCTTGGTAATTCTGGTGTTAGCAATTATTATAAGGCTTCTATAGTATCCGCAGCATATGCTTATGCATTTTACACTAAGTTATATCGAGAAGATGATCCCAAAGATAGAGGTTTTGAGAGCTTTGCCTTCGCAGCATCAACATCTTCTACTCCGATTTTTAGGCATGTTTTAAATAATGAGTTTGCGCCCCGCTACATAAAAGCAGTGTTTCTTGTAAGTTTATTGATTAATCATGCGATGATTGCGCATCGTTTTTATGAGTCTGTGCGCGCTCAAGATGAGTCGTTTGTGTATATTTGAATTGCTTATTTAACAACATATATCTGGCGAGCGATTTTCTTATAAAACTCAAATATCATCATGTGAGTTATCACAAATAAAGTGACTGAGGCAAATGTAATCACAAAGTTTGCAAGGAAGGAGAATTTAGCAAACAAAAACCATACAACTGGTACAAAAAAAATAGAGTATATGATACCAATACACAACCACATAGCCGCATAAAAAAGTAAGAACCCAGTTTTATGGCCGGACATTAAGCCATTAGAGCGCTTTAAAGAATCTATAGAGTCTTTGTCTTCAAGCATCAATACTGGGGCTGCAACTGCTGTTATAAGTGCTATATAAACTCCAGGTATTATGAGCGCCATAAATCCTACGAATGTTGCAATCCATATCATTATACACAGCGCTGCAAGCGATAAAATCTTAGATTTGGCGATGTCTAGCAATACGTCAAAAGTAGAGCGCAAATCCATCGGTTTTGGAAAGCGGTATATTAAACCAATGCTTAATAAAAATAATAGATATTTCACTAGGCTTACAAAGTTATTTGAGCCATCCCAGTACATGTTTTGTGCACGAGCAGTCCATTCATCTATGTTGAAGGCGGAATCAGTTGCGCTTAGATGCCTTACATATTCCATCATCATCTCGAAAGCAGGTTCTTGGGCCTTTGCCGTGCAAAAAGAATAAACAGCAATAAGTATCAAAAGCAGGTCTTTATGTTCTAAAAATTTGCTAGACGCACTTTTTAGAGAGCCCCATAGTAAGGAAAAAGTATTGAGCATAACATGATATTGAAATGTATTGATATCATGAATATATATCTGATTATTTGTTATAGAAAGTGTTTTATTGAACAGAGATGCCTTGATCGACATCTTGATCTTTAGATTTTTTCCTAATCACGCATGCTGCAGAAATAATAAACGCAACTGGTATAACATATGATATAGGAGCATTAATAGTGGTTCCAAAGGTTCTGTTTATAGCAGTCTCTGCAAGTTTCTCTAATGCATATATTGCAGCCGTAGACACAATAATTGTTACAACTTTTTTCAGTGCTATTTGATTTTTTAACTCTGCAGTTTTAGTTTCTATGTTTTGTGTTTGATTTTTTAACTCTGCAGTTTTAGTTTCTATGTTTTGTGTTTGAGCCTGAAGCTCTGCTGTTTGCAGTGAGGCTAGTGCAGCCTTGGCATTTAGCTCTTTGGCCTTCAGTGTTTCTACATGAGCTTCTGTAGAGCGCTCTGTTATTTTCAATTTCTCTAGCTTGGCCTCGGCATTGAGCTCTGCGGTGCGTGCTTTAATCTCTTCGATTTCTAGCAGAAGTTCATCAGATTGCTTGAGACTTTCTAATGCCTTTTTAGCCTCTGTCTCTTCCACTTCAGCTAATTGAAAAGTTTTTATGGCTTTTGACTCTTTTTCTTCATAGTCTTCTTTTGTCTGCTTTGCAGCAACAACTGCTTTTTCTTTTGCCTCGAGTGCTTTTTTAGCCTCTGATTCTGGAGATTTGCTTGTGCAAAGATAATACTCTTCTTGAGTAATCAATGATAATGTAGCATCTGTTTCTTTTTTAAAGTAATACAGCTTTTTCTCTTTGTTTAATATCGATATAATAGCATCACTTAACTGAGATTCAGTAAATAGAGAAGAAATATTGTGGTCATTAAAAGGTTTGAGGAAGAATATATGAAAAGATTCAACAGAATAAGTTGGTGTATGCCCATAAGCAGGTGCATATAGCCTCGCTTGTTCGTAAAGCCAAAAGACCTCTTTATCATCAAGTTTTACTTCTTGCCCATCTATCTCTGCAGTACAACCTTTACCAGCAACAAGGCCCTGTTTTTTTATGAACCCAGCCATAAAGTCAGCATATTGTTTTTTCTGCTCTTCTGTCCCATTTCTTAGATTTTCTAATTGTATAGGTGCAGAATTGACCTCAAATTCATTTTCTTCTTCCTCAAGTGCCTGCTCTTGTCTTGCTAAGTCTGCGGCTTCTTTCTCTAGTCTTTGTAATTCGGCTTCTGTGTAGTCTATGCTATTTTGACTACTACTGCTGTTATCTTATTCACTGCTTGAGCTACTCGAATCAGAGGTGTGGCTTCCAGAATGAGATCCAGAGCCTGAGGTAGAGTCAAATTGAGATTCACTAATTGCTGCAAGCGCTGCATCTACTCTTGCTAACTCTTCTTCCTCTGCGCTCCCGAAGCCAGAGTCCTCGTTCCAGGAACTAGAGCTAGAGCTAGAGCCAGATTTAGATTCAGATTCATACACCTCATCTTCGAACTGTTTTTCTTTTTTATCCAATTGGGTTTCTTCAATCTGTAATAATTTGTTTTTGGCTTCTTCTTTTAGTTTTTTTAGCTCGCTCTTTATTTCTTCCTTACTTCTTCTATTGATCTTTGATAGGGTAAGATTTTTATCTACGTCTACCGTGAAGTAGTGCCAAAGTTCAGATTGATCTTGTTTCTCCTTTGTATTCTCAGTTAAAGCGAATGATATTGCATCGCTAATTTGTTCGAGTGAGAGACCGTCTCGTATTTTACTAGTTGTTAAAATAGCAGAAGAAAAAGTTGACGGCTTGCCTTCAATCCTAACTCTGATGAAGTTCTTAATGATATCGTTTAAATAGTTGGCTTCATTAGATATGTGATCGTACTGTAGTTCGATTGTATTATCATCAAGCATCCCTTGATAACTTTTAGCAGTCATAAGGCCGTGTTGTTTTATAAAGCCAGCCATGAAATCCGAATATTTTTTTCTTTGATTGGGCTCATCGCGATCTTTTAATTCTATTAATAAATCGTAGTGAGATTTTCTTTGCTGATTAATTTTTACATATTTTTCTTTTCTATCTGTATCTGTTGATAAATCTAAAGTAAGCACGGTACCATTATGCTCTTTGCTTTGGGCAATGTTCACATATAGCGTATACTCTGTTTTGGAGTCGCTATCACACAATGCATTTGTTATAATATTTGGCAAATGTGTTAATACAGCTTGGAAATTTTTTATATCAATTTGCTTATTTACATCAACTCCTTCTTGTTTTAAATAAGATTCTATGTCAATGAATAATCCTAACTTCTCTTCTATACTGAAGTTTGAATCGTAACTTATAAATACTATTGTAGTCTCCTCTGGTTTTTTACAATGATAATTTGGAGTGTACTGGTATGATGTTTTATTTAGGAATGATATCTCATTATCTAGATCTGACTTTGAGTATTCTAAATACGTCTCGATATTTGAGTTTTCTGTATCGAATGTGCCGCATAGCTTTATATAGCCTGTTAATATCTCAGCATATTGGTTTTTCTGCTCTTGCGTACCATTTCTTAAATTTTCTAGCATTTTAATTCTAACTTATTGTATTTGCCAGCTATTACACTGTTTTTTTTGTTTTGTGCAAAGTTTTTTATGCGAATAGTGCTTCTACACCAGCATTATTGATTCGTCAAATGGTATGTATTCGGCTTGATTTATTTTGTTTTGGAATGTGTCTTTATCCAATAGCAGCTTGTCGCCATAGAGTTTGAAAACGTAAGTTGAATATTCCTGTTGTAAGATACGGTATATTATTTCACTAATCTCGGTTTGTTTTAAATTTTTATACAGTGTTTTTTGTCTAGAGAATACGTTGCTCAATTTGAAGCTGATTTTTTCTGTAAACTCAAGTTTTGCATCTGTGTAATGGTTAGCGTAGTAATAAAGTTTTTCTATCTCTTTGTCTGGTAGAGGTACATAGGAATCATCTATTTTCGCTATATATGATTTGCCAGGAACAAGCCCATATAGTTTGATGAAACACGACATAAGGTCTGCATAGTATCTTTGTTCTGCATCTGTGCCATTTCTTAACATTTTAAATATTTGCTCAGAGCACTGTGTTGGAGCAGTAACAATTTCTATCATTTTTATGTTTGAGAATTTGACCTTGCCATCCTCGTGTTTAAACATAAACCATAATTCATAATATGGTTTTGGATGCAAATATTGGTATAGCAAAAAGTGTATTGTATTGCTTATTTGATATAAGGAGAGTGCGTTACGAAGTGTGTAGGTTGTGAAAAGTGCGTTCGAGAACGTTTGTTTTTCATCTATTTGGGCTCTTATATGCTTTCCAAGAAATTGAGATATGAATGCAATATCGGTATCTGTAATATCACTGCATGATTCGTCTGGCGGGTTGAGGCCATTTTCTCTGATGAACTCTGCCATACGAGCTGAATATTTCTTTCTTTCCTCAATTGATCCATTTGTTAGCTTACTTATCATATAATTATATATAGGTTTTCTATAATCACTGTACATTTGATTGTTGCAATATGTCCAGAGCGTTTTAGATAGCTGTATAGTTTTGCGTTCCTGGAGTATTACGTGTGTTCATCATCACATATGCTGCAGAGAGAATGAATGCAACGGGTATAACGTATGTTATAGGAGCGTTGATATCTATTCTGAAAGCTATGTTGATAGCAGTTTCTTATAGCTTCTCTAGTGCTGATATTGCAGCGGTAGACACAAGAATTTTAAGCGCTGAGTTCAAGTTGCTTGTCTTATCAGTATATATGTTTGTTTCTGCTTGATCCTTAGGGTAGACTGTTGTTGATCTCCACTCTGTGGTTGAACCGTAGTAGTATTAGATGCGTTCTCAGAGCTTTTAATGTCAGATTATTGTATGGCAGGAGTAACAGCATTGTCATCTGGAGTGGTATTCGCTTGGTATGTATCTGTTTTCTTGAGTGGGGTAGGTGTGCTGCTAACTGGCTCTTCAGAAGTAATGGTGTTATGTAAGTATGTTGCATTGAGCTTTTTCTCAGGTGTTTCCTCTTTCTTTAGAGCAGTAGCATGTCGTTTAAGCAGATCACTTGTATACTTCTCACGAAACTCTCTACTTTGGAGTGCTGATCTTCAACAATAGGGGGAGTTGGCTTTTTCTTTTCTGTGTTCATCTTCATCATCTAGCCCTTGTAATTCTTTCTGTGCCCCTTTTTGCCTTTGTAGCAGTTCATTTTCCTCTGCCTCTAGTCTTTTCAACTTTTCCTCTATAGACAATCTTTCCATTAATTGTACGTCATATATTTTTGTTAGGGCAAAACTTCCATCTTCTAGTATTGTGAAGTCATATTTTATAGGCTGTTGGTTTAAGATTGATACAATCATTGTACTTATTTGTTCTTTTGATAAGGCTTTAACAGTGCTTGGAGTGTTGAAAATATCACAGTTTTCTATTGCTGTATCATCAATTTCTACTGTTATATAAATTTTCTGCGCGTTGTCTAACAGATCTATATCACTATTCTCAAAAGTTACTGAACGCCCATTTATCATGTCTATAATATGATTTTTAAGAGCAAGAAGGCTGCCGAGTTCCTTTATATAGCCCGCCATAAAGAGTGCATATTCGTTTTTTTGCTCTTCTGTTGCATTTTTTAAAGTTTCAAACATTTTTATTCTATCTTGTTGTATTTGTTTGATGTTATAAGCTTTTTTGAGTGCATGTCCATTTGTTAGTTATGTTTAATATTAAAATTCTTGCAATAATAGGTGTATTTAGTGTAATAATTATTTATGATTTAGTGGAGTTATTAAGCCCTTTTAAAATTTGTGCTTAGTACGGGAATATATATTAACAGTTGAATGGCAATTTTTAAAAAATTCACAGCATCTATTGCGAAAATGATGAAAGTATTGAAATGTAACATATTAGATTGTGGTCCGCTTGCAAAGCGTATCATGAAGAGTGGGTCTCTATATTGTTTACGTAGAGATTGGTCTTATGTGTCATCAGATTTTGAATCCGCTATCAAGAAGTACGAGGGTAAGCTAAATGAGAAGATCAAATAAAAAAAGGTTTAACAGGCCAACTCAACCACAGCAACAAGAGGGCATGCAAACTAATATGAACAACTCTTTTGGCATATTGCCTGCGCCTGGTATTTTAGAGAGTTATGAGGAAATTTCACCAGGTTCTGTAAAGACTATAATATCTATTGTGAAGTCGGAGCAGGATCATAGGCACCGTTGGGAAAATTCGTATTTACGGTCCATGGTAAATAATTATAGGTTTGGGCAGATATTAATCTTCATATTATCGATTATGATAATTTATGCAGCTATCTCTTTTGTAAGCATTGGTGAGAATCTAATGGCTATATTTGTGATAGTATTTGGATTTGCATTTTTGGCGATTGTAGCGCTTGCTAATATGTTTAATAAAAAAGAAGCTATGCGCCCGCAGCACAATCATAACCGTAACTTCAATCGCAATAAAAAGAAATAGATAGCACTATCATGGAATTTCTTTTTATAGGCCTTGGTAACACTGGAGATCAGTATAAATCCAATAGGCATAACGTGGGTTTTATGTTTGCTGATAAGCTAGCCGATAACATAGGCATTTCATTTACGTCTAAATTTTCAAGTATGTTTGGTCATACTCAGTTTTATGGTTCTAAGCTATTACTGCAAAAACCTGGACCTTATATCAATCTCTCTGGCAATGGCGTTTTGCAAGCTCATATGTTTTTTAAAGTGCCGCATAAGCATATCTTTGTGTTTTATGATGATCTAGACTTGGCGGTCGGTAGGATAAAGGTAAAACTTGCTGGTGGTAGTGGTGGCCATAATGGTATAAGGTCTATAGACTCTGCAATTGGTCAGCAGTATCACAGAATACGTATTGGAATAGGGCGGCCTACTCATGGTGATATTTCGAACTACGTGCTATCTAACTTTACAAAAGACGAGCAAGAGATTATAGATAGTTCGATTGAATGCATAGCTGACAATATTAAATATCTAATCTCTTATGAATTAGATAAATTTATGAACGCATGCGCTTTGGTTTATAACAAAAAGATAGGATAAAAATGGGATTAAGATGTGGAATAGTTGGATTGCCTAATGTTGGTAAATCTACATTGTTTAATGCGGTGACTCAAACTGCTTCGGCAGAGGCTGCAAATTACCCGTTTTGTACTATCGAGCCAAATATTGGCATTGTTTCGGTGCCTGATACTCGTTTGGATGAAATAGCAAGGATAGGTGGATCTGCCGAGATCATTCAAACGCAAATAGAGTTTGTGGATATTGCGGGATTAGTACGTGGCGCAAGCAAAGGTGAGGGCCTGGGAAATCAGTTTTTATCACATATACGCGAAGTTGATGCTGTTGTTCATATGTTGCGTTGTTTTAAAGATGATGATGTGACGCACGTAGAGGGTGATGTAGATCCTATAAGAGATGCAGAGATAATTGAATTAGAGCTGATTTTTGCAGACTTGGATAGTTTAGAAAAGCGTCTTCCTAATCTAGAAAAAAAGGCTAAGACATCTAAGGAATTGCAGGCGGAAGTTGAGTTAATTAAGGTTGTAATAGAGTTCTTAAAGCAAGGAAAGCCAGCACGCGCTTTGAAAAATGAAGAGAATGCTGTTGCAATAGAGCGCCTGCATTTGCTTACATCTAAGCCTGTTTTATATGTGTGCAATGTATCAGAAGATGAAGTTGCAGATGGCAATGAATTTGTTCGTAAAGTGGAGGCTAAAGCTGCAGCTGAAAATGCAAAAGCTATTTGGATTTCTGCTAAGATTGAATCGGAGATAGCTGTTTTAGATTCTGAAGAAGAAAAAGAGATGTTCCTAGAAAGCATTGGGCTTAAGGAGACAGGTCTTGCGAAGTTAATTAGGGCTGCATATCAGCTTTTAGGTCTTATTACATATTTTACTGTTGGCCCTAAAGAGGCGAGGGCATGGACAATACATAATGGGATGGTAGCCCCTCAAGCTGCTGGTGTAATTCATACAGACTTTGAAAAAGGATTCATTAGGGCAGAAACAATAGCATACGATGATTACGTTAAGTATAAGGGTGAGGCTGGCTCAAAAGAAGTAGGTAAATTAAGACTTGAAGGAAAAGAATATATAGTGAAAGATGGAGACGTGATGCACTTTAGATTCAATACTTGAGGAGTATGATTAACTATAACAGTAAATGCTTTACCATATTAGCCATAGTCTTTATGGTGTTTTTAATATATCAAAACAACAAACACTCTGGTAATTACGGCTTCGGAGAAGAGCAGCAGGAAGTGATCGGTAGGTATAATATCGAGGTGAATCCCAAAAAGCCAGAATCTGAGATGACCCTGCCTGAGAAGTTGATTTTATGGTCTTTTGCCGAGAAGTTGAAGTCTGTAGAAAATCAGAATACTGTTATAGATAGAGTTCCGTCTCATGATGACTCTGAAGATAGGCGCAAAACACCAATAAAAAAGGGTGATAAGGTTTTGTTGATAATGGCCGACGTTAGTAGTGATACACCTAAGGAGCCATTAATGATATTAGTTGGTGACGCAATGCAAGGCGTAGAAGTAGATGAAGCTGTAATAGGCCTAAGAGTTAATGACATTAGGATGGTTACAATTAATAATAAAACTTACCACATAACTATACTTGCAGTGAATCCAATAGAGAATGAATTGGTATCAAAGGAATCTTGATTGATATCTATTTCAGCAATAAAAATCTTGGACGTTTTATTAGAGAAGAAATAATGCTGCTCAAATACCGATCATTGTCATCCCCGTGAAAACGGGGATCGAGTGTATAGGGCTTTTTCTGGATTCCCACCTGCGTGGGAATGACGGAGAGTGAGAGGGAATGGCAAAGGGGTGCGTGGGAACGACACAGGGGCGTAAGGAAGTGGTAATAGTATTTAATGTTATACTGTTTTACCTACACACCATGCTTGTCATCCCCGTGGAAACGGGGATCGAGTGTATAGGGCTTTTTCTGGATTCCCACCTGCGTGGGAATGACGGAGAGGTGCTCTATTTCATAATCTAATCAACTATATATTTTATTTAATCTGCAGTAACGATTTGTTAACTATTTTTACATATCATAAATAACATAGGATCAACAAAATCAAGGTTACGCTTATGTTCCAGAATGTTAACATCACAAGAAAATTAAATGATAAACAAAAAAATTTATTAAACGCAATTAAACAAGCAACAGATGTAAATGGTTGCCTGGATGCTTTTAATAGCATGATGGTAAACATTACTGTACCCAAAGATAGAGCTAAAATGGCTCTAGTAATGTTAGAGGTTTGGGCTCAAGTTGGTGATAAGGAACTATTCAATGCTGCAATAGGTGCAACAGGTGTGGATGATAAAGGTAAGCCAACAGCTAAAAAAGTGTTAACAAGCACAATGTTGACAGAGGCGAGAGAAATAGTGCTAGAGAGTAAATCAATTACAAAAGACCAACTCAAAGCTTTTTATGATCAATTAACAAAAGACCAGAAAAAGACATTCCTCACAGATGTAAAAGCAGCTGGTAGATCTCAAGAGCACTATAAGTTTATTGTGGATACTATTGGTTTTAATCTAATTAGTAGTGATAAAGGAGTTACTGATGAATTAAAATCCTTTATCAAAGATTCGCTTGATGTAGATACTGCTAGAGATTATATCAATACTTTGTTAGAGAAAGATAAAAAATCTCATGTGTCTTTCGATAAGAAGGATGAACTGTATAAAGCTCTATTTTCAGATTTAGCTGTTAAGGATATAGGAGTCGCAATAGAATGGGTAGATTATACTATGCAAGACCCAACCATATATCGCCCTAATGAAATAATAACTTTGGCTATAGATTCTATAGTCACTACTGCATTGTCTGAAAAAGATGCGTCTAAGCGTAATAATAAGATTAGCGCTTTGGCTGATGCTGCTGTAGCAAAAGGTGCTGTAAAAGTTAGTTTGATAATGAAGCTAAAAGATGTAGACCTCAACAATCTCACAAAAGAAACTGCTGAAAAACTAGTGGGCGCAATATCGCCTAAAGTATTATTGGGAGCAACTATGGCTATAGATAGCCCAATATATAAAGCTGTGGTTGATAAATATATGGATGTTGCAAGCAATCTAAACCTAGCAGAGCTAGCTGCTTATACGCATGTGGATGTTGTAGATTACGTAGTTGCTCATTATAGAGAGTTTAGCGCAGCACAGATTGCAAATCTATATGCTGTGTTGAGCCCTGAACAACAAACAAAGCTTGAGACAAATCTAAATTTTAGCAAGCTAACAGAAGTTGTAAAAGAGATTGTATCTAGTAAAGATGGTGCTTTAGCACTTGGTAATATCTTGGAAGCTGTTCATGACAGAGATACTAGTATCTTTAACTTTTTTAATGAAGCAGATTTATATAAGGATCTGGTGAAAACATCCTCTGATAACCATAATTTAGGCTATCTAAACCAAATAGTTGCACATGTTTTGGCTAATAAAATTTCACTAGGTAAAGATGCTATTAAATCGATGATTACTGATAATGTATTAGATAAGCTTTCATACGAAAATGTGAATGGGTATTTAGATCTTCTAGTTCGTAATAAAGACATCGACACTGCTGGCACTGTTATGCATAGCATGCTAAAAAGACAGACTAATAGGGACTTTGGCAAAACAGATGATGAATTTGTTAAAGAGCTGGTTGAGACAGTAAAAGATAGCAAGGATCTTATGTCTGATTTGTTATCAAAATTTCAGTCTGATAATCAGTTATCAACTATTATTGTCTCAGCAATGCTTAACAACATAGACAAGCTTGGATATAAAAACGTGATGGATGTAATTCAACCTCAACTGACAAAGGTTGATGTGGGGGTTTGTAAGGTAGCTGTAACTAAGATGATAGAGAACAAAGACATAGGTCGCGCTAGGAAAGTGATTGATGCAATATCTAAGATTGATGACAAAGATTTTGATAAATCTGAATACCTTAAAAATTTTGCGGATGCAATGGTACGATTTGCACCTACGCAGATTAATGCTGATGATATTAAAGATGTGATTTTTGCATCTGGAAAAGATGATGTCAGGGCTAATATATTGATATATAATATGCTATGTAGAGGGGAGAATACTATAGATGTTGCGTTGCTTGAATCTGTGTTATTGCACCAGAGTTTCAAAATTTTTAATGATGATGCAAAAAAGAATTTGGTATCGTATGCACTAGAGAATGACAAAACATTCTTCATAAATGGAAGCGCAACCCAAGAGCAGTATAATATAGCGTTTGCTACTATAACAAGATCACCTGTGCACTACACTGTGGATGTAACAGCAGCTGTAGTAGCGAAGCAACAAGATGTACGTGATGCACTTACTATATTCAACGATCCTAAAAAGCAAGCTGAAGTGATAGAAGAAATGCTGAAAACCGCAGATGCTGACTTGAAGGAAGAGCTATATCAATTTGTGATTGCTGGTCTAGTTGAGGGTGAATTCAAAGATGAGTTGCGCACAGTTACGATTAAGTTATTGGGTGAGATGAATATCATGGCTCAAACAATTGCGTTGGATTCCTTAGATAATGTGAAAAATGTGTATGATACGTTGAATCTTGATAAAGCAACAGAAGCAGAGCAAGCTATAATAGACACTTATCTAACAAAACTTATTATTGGTAGCTTTGTGGAAGGTAAGTTAGATGGAAATATATTGAACGTCCTAGATGAGTTAGGCCTTGGCTCTGATAGTGCAATTAGAAATGCTGTGTTGAATAATTATGGTGTGATTAAGCATGCGTTATTAGTAGATGGTAATTCAAAGAGTGTTGTGGAACTTGCAAATAGTGATGTACAGATTATGCGGGTCTATAATGAAGTTCTTGATGTTGCAGAGCAGCAAAAAGCTCAAGATAATATGAGAACTGCACTGGTTAAGGGTGCTAATCATAATCCAGATATCAAAAAGCTAGTCACATTCCTTGAGGTGGAAGGTGTGGCTAAAGTTGTTTCAATAGATATATCTAAAAATGCTCTAGATTTAATATATCAAAATGCAACACCGCAAGGTGCGGCAAACCTAGCAGCAGCAATGATTGCAATAGACGGTGCGGGTAAAGACGATGTGATTGATCAGTTCTTGACTTCAGTACCAGAAGATAAGAAAGCCGAATCTAGTAAGTTGTTAGCATCTCAACTGACTAAAGTTAATGATGTCGTGAGATTATTTAATGGTGATAGGTTGCGGATTATGGAGTGGATTGTAACTGAGATCTGCAAAGCCCCAGAAGTATCTAATGATAGAGTGGTAGAATTAAAGAATTATTACGCAGATCATCTCAATATTAAATATGGTCAAGCTGCAGAAGTTAGGGATCAAAAAACGCAGGAAAGGGTTGATGCTGTAAAAGAGCTATGTAAAAATACTTCTACTCTTGAAGAGATCTTTAAGGTTACACATATTGAAGTTGCTAAAGATAATGATAAGAAGGTGTATGTTGAAAATATGTTAATGCTGGATATAGAAAGCCTTGTTGCAATTGAAAAAGCTTACCAAAATGTTCATAAAAATGATGGTGTAGAGAAAGGCTTCTTAGATATAATCGCAGAATTTATAAATAGCGCTATTATTTATGTCTTTGGCAGACGGGATGAAGTTACTAAAGGAGTACAATCATTTGTTGATATAATGCAGGATGAAGGTTTGATTAGGACTTTTGGTAGTATACCAGATGAAAATGCTAAAGACCGAGAAGGCAAGAGTAAGAAAGCCGACTTTACAGTTGATGCTGCTAAAAAATTTGAGAACGAAGCTCTCTCTCATGTAGAGAGGCTTGCAAGGTCTGGTACTATTGAAAACAAGAAAGATAATGTTGTTCAAGGTAAGTAGTAAATAATAAATCATTAAATATTAAAAAAATGTTAAGAGTGCCTTGCATACTTAACATTTTTTTAATGCAATGCTGCGAAATATAACAAAATCTATTTATTTGCAATGAATCAAGAAATATTTACGCATTTAGAAATGCAGCAAGAATCTTATCTGGAACTTACGGTGGAAATATGCCAGAAGATATGGCGTATAGTGTTAGAACAAGCGATACTAGATGCTACAACTAAATCGAGAAAGCCGCGTTCAATAAAATATCGAAACGATGCACGCCAATGGTTGGTAACGCCTAGTTCAGATAGGGATCTGGTCTGCTATTATGCTGGAATTGACCCTGAGAAGCTTTCTAATCCTGAATTCTTGGAGTTGATGAATAACAGAAGTCGCAAGATTTTGCCGCGTAAATATTTTAAGTATCTCTCTGCATCTTGGTTTTGAGTTGGTATTACGGTGTCAGTTTATTCAGTCGTCTTCGATAGTTATAGATAAGACACATTTGTCATCCTCGTGAATACGGGGATCCAGTGTATAGAGCTTTTTCCTGGATTCCCGCCCCCGCGGGAATGACAAAGGGGTGCGTGGGAACGAAAATATAATTTGCGGGCATGACAATAAATAGCGCATTTGTCATCCCCGTGAAAACGGGGATCCAGTGTATAGGGCTTTTTCCTGGATTCCCACCTCCGTGGGAATGACGCAGGGGTGTAAGGGAATGGTAATAGTATTTAATCTTATACTGTTTTACCTACACACCATGCTTGTCATCCCCGTGAAAACGGGGATCTAGTGTACATAACTCTCTCCTAGATTCCCGCCGCCGCGGGAATGACAAAGGGGTGCGCGGGAATGACAAAGGTGTGCGGGGGAATGACAAAGGAGGGCGAGGGAAGCACAATGAGCAGTTG
>JAJTIA010000073.1 GCA_021299995.1 Candidatus Jidaibacter sp.
ATGGTAATGCCTGGGGATAATGCAGCGTTGACAATTCAATTGATGTCGCCAATTGCGATGGAAAAAGGATTAAAGTTCGCGATCCGTGAAGGTGGCCGTACAGTTGGTGCTGGCGTTGTTGCTGAAATTGTTGAATAAGATAAATTAAGAAAGGTTTAGGAATGAGTACCCGTCAAAAAATTAAATTAAAACTTAAGGCATTCGACCACAGAGTTTTAGATTTATCAGTAAAAGAAATAGTGCATACAGTAAAAAGAACTGGAGCTGAAGTTCAGGGTCCTGTTCCTATGCCAAGAAAAATCGAAAGATTTATCGTAAATAGATCGCCACACGTTGACAAAGAGTCGCGGGAGCAATTTGAGATTCGCAATCATGCGAGACTACTGTACATAGATCCTTCTCCTCAGACAATTGATGCTCTGATGAAGTTGGATCTTCCTGCAGGTGTAGAAGTTGAAATTAAACTTATGGGAAATAATGGGTAATAATAATGTCTAACGATGTTTCAAGAAGAACAGGTTTGATTGCACAAAAAGTTGGGATGACTCAAATTTTTGATGCAGAGGGCAAAACTATGGCTGTTACGCTTTTAAAAGCTGACACCAATGTTGTCCTTGGCCACAAAACAAAAGAAAAAGATGGGTATGTATCTTTAGTACTAGGTTACGGTGAAGGTAAACCTTCTCGCGTTAGTAAGTCTGTAAAAGGTCTATGTGCTAAAACAGGAACAAAGCCTGTCAAAAAAATTAAAGAATTTAGAGTGTCAGAAAATGCTTTATTAGAACTTGGTTCACAAATGTCTGTTGAGCACTTTGTTGACGGTCAGTTTGTTGATGTACAAGGTGTAAATATCGGTAAAGGTTTTGCTGGTCCAATGAAGAGATGGAACTTCGCTGGTTTGGAAGCGTCTCATGGTGTATCGGTGAGTCATAGATCTCACGGTTCTACAGGTCAAAGACAAGACCCAGGCAAAACTTTTAAAGGAAAGAAGATGGCTGGACACATGGGTTGTGAAACTGTGACAGTGCAAAATTTAAAAATCGTTAGAGTTGATTCAGAATTAGGTTTGATAGCTGTAAATGGTTCTGTGCCTGGTAAAAAGGGCTCTTATGTTACAATTACAGATGCTGTGAAGTTGGCGTTGCCTGGTGCAGCAGCTTTCCCTGGCTCTGTGATTGAGGCAGAATCTGATAAGCAAAGCACTGCTACTGAAAATCAAGAAGAGCAAAATAATTAAGGTCTTGAGGTGAATATGTTACAAAGTGTTTTGAAAAATTTTGAAAATAAAGAAATATCAAAGTTAGAACTGAATGGGTCTATTTTTTCCCAAGCTGAAAGAGCCGATATTTTGCATAGAGTTATCAACTGGCAGTTAAGCAAGAGACGTTCTGGTTGTCATAAAGTAAAAGGTAGATCAGAAGTTGCTGGCACAACAAAAAAGATTTATCGTCAAAAAGGTACTGGTCAAGCTAGACACGGCGCTGCAACTGCTCCGATCTTTGTTGGTGGTGGTGTTGCATTTGGTCCTCAGCTTCGCTCTCATGGATATAGCTTGAATAAAAAGATTAGAAAATTGGGTTTGAGGATAGCTTTGTCCTTGAAATATGCTCAAAATTCGATTATATTCCTGGACTCAGTGAACTTGGAGTCGAATAAGACTTCGAGTTTAAAGAGTAAGCTAGACGTCTTAGGTGTAAAATCTACATTAATTATCGGTGATCAATTCGATGAAAACATGAGGCACGCAGCGTCTAACTTAAAAGAAGTGGATTTATTGTCTGTTAATGGATTGAATGTTTTAGATATTATAAAGCATAAAAATCTCATCATTACAAAGGCAGCATTGGAAGAGATTGAAAAGAGGCTATCATGTTAGGTGCTAATATATATAATATTATTTTAGAGCCGGTTTATTCCGAGAAAGCAACTGTTCTTAGTGAGCAGTCTAAATATACTTTTAAAGTTGCTAAATCTGCTACTAAGCTTGACGTAAAGAATGCAATTGAAAAAATATTCGAAGTCAAGGTGTTGGATGTAAATATACTCAACACTAAAGGAAAAATAAAAGTTTTTAAAGGCGTGAAAGGTAGTCGTTCTGGATTTAAGAAGGCTATAGTGTCTTTAGAAAAAGGTAAAGTAATAGAATTTACAAAAGGAGCGTAAGTAAATGGCCCTTAAAAAATATTCTCCATCTACTCCTGGTCAGCGTCAGCTAGTTTTAGTTGACAAAGGAGTTCTATGGAAAGGTAAGCCTGAGAAACAACTTACTGTTGGTCTTAGCAAATCTGGTGGTCGTAATAATTTAGGACGTATCACATCTTTTAGAAAAGGTGGTGGTCATAAGAAGTTATACCGTGTTGTTGATTTTTTCCGCAAGAAAGATGACGTATCAGCTACTGTTGAGCGTATTGAGTACGATCCAAATCGTACCGCTTTTATTGCTTTGATTAAGTATGATGATGGTGAGAAATCATATATCATTGCTCCTCAAAAGTTAGCTGTTGGTGATAAAGTTGTTTCAGGTGCTGGTGCTGATATTAAGGTAGGCAACTCATTGCCTTTAAGATCTATCCCAGTTGGTACAATTATTCACAATATAGAGATGAAGCCTGGTAAAGGTGCGCAGCTTGCAAGGTCTGCAGGTGGTTATGCTCAATTGGTTGGTAAAGACTCTAATATGGTTCTTATTAAACTAAGATCTGGTGAAGTAAGGATGATCCCTTCTAATTGTAAGGCGACAGTTGGTTCTGTATCAAATCCTGATCAGCAGAACGTTTCATTGGGTAAAGCTGGTAGGTCTAGATGGCAAGGTATTAGGCCAAGCGTAAGAGGTGTTGCGATGAACCCTGTTGATCACCCGCATGGTGGTGGTGAAGGTAAAACTTCTGGTGGTAGACACCCAGTTACGCCTTGGGGTAAGTCTACTAAAGGTAAGAAGACACGCAAGCGTAGTAATCCTACCAATAAGTATATAGTTAAACGTAGAAATTCCAGATAAGTAAGGAGTACAGGTAATGGCAGCAAGACGTAAAAGATCAGTTTGGAAAGGCCCTTTTGTAGACTCTCACTTGTTAAAAAAAGTGAGCGAGTTATATCAATCGGGTAAAAAAGGTGTGTTAATTAAAACATGGTCTAGAAGATCTACAATTCTACCTGAATTTGTAGGTTTTACATTTAGTGTTTACAACGGCAAAAAATTTATACCAGTAGCCGTTACTGAGCATATGGTTGGGCACAAATTAGGTGAATTTGCTCCTACTAGAACATATACAGGGCACGGCGCTAATAAAAAGGCTGTAAGAGGTTAGTATGTTGAAGAGAGAAGAGAATATGGCGATGGCTACTGCAACTGCGATTAAAGGTAGTGTCCAGAAAATCAATTTGGTTTGCAAATTGATAACCAGAATGAAAGTAGATCAGGCTTTATTGCAATTGCAATTTTCCAATAAAAGATCTGCAAAAGAGTTGAGTGTTTTACTTAATTCCGCTATTGCAAATGCAGAAAATAACCATGGTATGGATATAGATAATCTATATGTTTCTGAAATTTTGGTTGGTAAGGCGTTTAACTTGAAGAGATTTTCTCCGCGTGCTAGGGGTAGGTCATCTAAATTAAACAAGCCTTTTACTAGAGTAACAATATGTGTGAGTGAAAAGGAGTAAGCTATGGGTCAAAAAGTAAATCCAATAGGTTTGAGAGTAGGGATTATAAAGACTTGGGATTCCACATGGTTTGCAGGCAAAGATTATGCCGATAAATTACACCAAGATCTTGCTATTAAATCTTTAGTAAAAAAAGAATTAGCAAATGCTGGTATCAGTAAAGTTGAGATCAGGCGTTCAAATAAAAAGATTAACGTAGGAATTCATGCTGCTAGACCTGGAATGGTGATAGGCAAAAAAGGTTCTGATATCGAAAAGCTTAAGCAAAGAATTGAAAAAATCAGTAGTTCTGAAACTTCTATCAATATACAAGAAGTTCGCAAACCTGAAATTGATGCTGTCTTAGTTGGTCAACAAATTGCTGCGCAGCTAGAAAAGCGTGTTGCATTTAGAAAAGCTGCTAAAAGAGCGGTCCAAACAGCTATGCGCATGGGTGCTAAAGGTATTAGAGTTAATGTCTCTGGTCGTTTAGGTGGCGCAGAAATTGCTCGTACCGAATGGTACCGTGAAGGTAGAGTTCCTTTGCATACTTTGCGTGCGGATATAGATTTTGCTATCGCTGAAGCTAAGACAACGTATGGTATCATCGGCATCAAAGTGTGGATATACAAGGGTGATATAGGAATAGAGTCACCATCTAGTAAAGATATGATTAATAAAGCAATGGGTAGTGAAAATGCTGGCGCCTAAGAAGACAAAGTTTAGAAAAGCGTTTAAAGGTAAAATACATGGCAATGCAAAAGGCGGTTTTGCTCTAGCATTTGGACAGTTTGGTTTGAAAGCGCTTGAACCTGAGAGGGTTACTGCAAGACAGATTGAAGCAGCTCGTAGAACTATTTCTAGAGCGATGAAAAGAAGTGGTAAATTGTGGATTACTATATTCCCAGATTTGCCTGTATCTAAGAAGCCTGCTGATGTTCGTATGGGTAGTGGTAAAGGTTCTCCTGAGTATTGGGCTTGCAGAGTCCATCCTGGAAGAGTGTTGTTTGAGCTCGACGGTGTTAATGAAGAGTTAGCTCGTGAAGCTTTAGGAAAAGCTGCTGCTAAGCTACCTATCAAAACAAAATTTATAAAAAGAATAGACTAGGTAATTAAAATGAAAGCGTCTGAATTAAGAATAAAGACAGTTTCTGAGCTAGTTGAGCAAGTTGTTCAATTACGCAAAGAGCAGTTTAATCAAAGGTTTCAAAGAGCTGCTAAGGAGTCTGTAAATCCTGCAAGAGTTAGAAGCGTGCGTAAACTAATTGCTAAAATCAAAACGATTTTAAACGAAAAAAAGATGAGAGGTGACAATGCCTAAGCGCGTGTTAAGTGGAGTAGTAGCTAGTAATAAAGCTGATAAGACAGTGATTGTTGAAGTAACTAACACTGTTAGACATCCAAAATATTTGAAGGTTGTTAAAACCAGAAAAAAATTTGCTGCGCATGATGAAAATAATAAATGCAACATTGGTGATAAGGTACAGATTATAGAATCTAAGCCTATTTCTAAAACCAAATGTTGGGTTGTTGTAGAGTAGTAGGAGAATCGATATGATACATATTCTAACTAGATTAAGTGTAGCTGATAATTCTGGCGCAAAAAAAGTAAAGTGCGTTAAGGTCTTAGGTGGCTCTAAACGTAAAACCGCCGGAATCGGAGATGTGATTGTAGTATCAATAGTTGATGCTATACCGCGTGGTAAGGTAAAAAAAGGTGCTGTTCATAAAGCTGTGATTGTTCGTACTGCAAAAGAGCATAAAAGAGTTGATGGAAGCACAATAAAGTTCTATGATAACGCAGCAGTTCTTATAGATAAACAAGGTGAGCCAATTGGAACACGTGTTTTTGGCCCAGTGCCAAGAGAATTGCGTTCAAGGAACTTTATGAAAATTATTTCATTAGCGCCAGAGGTGTTGTAAGATGTCTAAGATTAAATTAAAAATTAAAAGAGGTGATTCAGTATCTGTAATCACCGGTAAGGATAAGGGAAAGAAAGGTACTGTTCTTAAAGTTATGCCACAAGAAATGAAGTTGATAATTGAAGGTATTAATCTTGCTGTTAAGCATGTTAAACCATCACAATCAAACCCTCAAGGTGGTAGACTAACAAAAGAAATGCCTATCCACTATTCCAATGTGCAAGTTCTTGATCCAAAAGCTGATATGCCTACAAGAGTTGGTTATCGTGTGTTGGAAGATGGTAAGAAAGTTCGTTTTGCGAAGCGTTCTAAAGAAATAATTGATAATGCTAATAAATAGTTTGTGATATGAAAGCTTATAAAAGTAGATTGCAGAATGTGTACGAAGATCAGATAGTTGCTGATATGCAAAAGCAATTCGGGTACAAAAATGTAATGCAAGTGCCGAAAATACAAAAGATAATTCTCAACATAAGTTCGAAAGATTGTGTGGTTGATAGTAAAGTGGTTGATAAGGCTGCGGAAGAGTTGATGTTGATTACAGGTCAGAAGCCTGTGATTACAAAGGCTAAGAAGTCTATTGCTACATTTAAGCTTAGAGAAGGTATGCCTATTGGTTGTAAAGTCACATTAAGAAAGCATATGATGTACGACTTTATTGATAGATTTGTCAATATCGCTCTTCCAAGAGTGAAAGATTTTAGAGGGTTAAGCTCTAAAACATTTGATGGTAATGGCAACTATGCTATTGGTCTAAAAGAGCAGATAATTTTTCCTGAAATTAACTACGATAAAGTAGATAAAATCAGGGGAATGGATATAGTATTTGTTACGAATGCAAAAACAGATGAAGAAGCTAGAGCATTGTTAAAGATGTTTAACTTTCCAATTAATAATAATTAAGATTTATTTGATATGGCTAAGAAAAGTTCAATTGAAAAAAATAATCGTCGCAAAAGAATGGTTTTACGTGATGCTTCAAAGCGCCAAGCGTTGAAAGACATAGTGATGAATAAAGAAACATCAATCGAGGAAAGATTTGATGCTACGCTAAAGCTTGCAAAGCTTCCTAGAAATGGTGCAAAAATCAGGATACGTAACAGATGTGAACTTTCTGGTAGATCTAGAGGTTTCTACAGAAAATTTAAACTCTCTAGAATTTGGTTAAGAACATTAGCTGGTTCAGGTGAGTTGCCAGGTGTAACAAAAGGAAGTTGGTAATAAGGTATTTAATATGTCGATGAATTTTATATTAGCTGATACGTTAGCAAGAATTAAAAATGCTCAAATGGCTCGTCATGAGTTTACATTAGTTAAGCATTCTAACTTTGTTAAATCAGTTTTAGAAGTGTTGAAGGAAGAAGGTTACGTTGGTGACGTTACAGAATTTGAAGAAAGAAAAGGCGTTAATTTAATCAAAGTAGATTTGCGTTACTATAAAGAAAAGCCTGCTATTACATCTATTTCTATGTATTCCAAACCAGGACGCAGAATGTATGTAAGTGCACAAGACTTGCCTAACTCTCGTAATGGATTGGGTACAATTGTTGTCTCTACATCTCAAGGTATAAAAGCTGATCATGATGCAAGAGCGAGAAATGTTGGTGGCGAGTTATTATTTGAAATATTTTAGTTTGAGAGATAGAACATGTCTAGAATTGGAAAGCACCCTATTGAATTAGTACAAGGAGTTCAAGCAACCTTAGCTAATTCTGAATTACAGGTGAAAGGGCCTAAAGGCGAATTGAAGTTTGCTGTACGCAACGAAGTTACTGTATCTGTGCAAGATGGTAAAATTGTTGTTCAGCCTAAGGACGATTCAAAAGATGCAAGATCGCTATGGGGTACAACTCAGAGGTGCATTAAAGCAATGGTTGAAGGTGTTACTAAAGGATTTACAAAGATTCTTGATATTAATGGCGTTGGTTATAAGGCTGCTACATCTCCAAAGGGTGATGAATTGAGAATGTTTCTTGGCTTTAGTCACTCTATAGTGTATATACCTCCTCATGGTATTACTATTAAGTGTCCTAAACCTACACAGATTGAAGTGTCTGGAATTAATAAGCAAGTTGTTGGACAAGTTGCTGCGGAGATTAGAGCATTTAAAAAACCTGAGCCATATAATGGTAAAGGTATTAAGTATTCTGATGAAGTTGTGCGTCGTAAAGAAGCGAAAAAGTAATGTAATGTGAGATAAATTAAGATGGCAAAATTACTTGATAAATTTAATAAAAGAAAGCAAAGAGTTAGAACAGCTTTAAAACGAAACTCTAAAGGTAAGTTGAGATTATCTGTGTATCGTTCTAATTTGCATATTTATGCTCAGATTATCGATGATATGAAAGGCATTACAATTGCTAGTGCTTCTACAAAAGATAGTGAGTTAAGCAAAGCGATTAAAAAAACTTCTAACGTAGATGCTGCAAAGCTCATTGGTACTGAAGTTGCCAAAAGAGCTATAAGCAAAAAAGTAAAAGAAGTGGTTTTTGATCGTGGTGGATACATATACCACGGTAGAGTAAAAGCTCTTGCTGACGCTGCAAGAGAAGCTGGGTTGAAATTTTAATAAAGGATTGTTAAAAAGCGATGTCTGAAAATTTAGAAATAATATACAAATTAGTACACGTTGGTAGAAAAACTAAGGTAGTTAAAGGTGGTAGACGTTTTAGTTTTGCTGCCATAGTCATTGCTGGTAATCAAAACGGTATGGTTGGTATTGGTACTGGTAGAGCTACTGAAGTTCAAGAAGCTAATGAAAAGGCTAAAAACGATGCTATGAAAAATTTAGCTAAAATCCCTTTAAAAGAAGGTAGGACATTGCATCATGATATCGTTGCTAAATATGGTGCTGGTAAAGTTGTTATGAGATCTGCAGCTCCAGGTACAGGTATCATTGCTGGTGGTCCAATTCGTGCTGTGTGTGAAGCATTAGGTGTAAAAGATATAGTTGTTAAATCTTTAGGTTCATCTAATCCACATAACATGATTAAGGCTGCATTGGCTGCATTGCAATCAACAAGATCTCCAAAGTACATTGCAGAGATGCGTGGCAAAAAAATAGGTGAAATCGTAAGTAGACGCGAAAAAGCTTCTACCAATTAATTTGTGAAATCTAAAGAGGATTTAGGGTAATAAAATGGCTGAGATAAAGAAGACAACAAAAAAAACTTCTCCAGAAACAAAAACAGTAGCAAAGAAAACTTCTGCTCCTAAAAATGTTGTTGCAGAAATAAAAGCTTCTAACCCTGTTGCTGCTCCAAAAGCTAAAAAACCTGGTGTTTCTTATATTAAGGTTCAGCAGTTTGCAAGTGGAGCCGGTAGATTGAAAAATCAAGTTCAAACTTTAAAAGGGCTTGGTTTAAATAAGATAAATAAGATAGTGGAGCTTGAAGACACTCAGTCTATAAGAGGTATGATAAATACTGTGAACCATTTAGTTAAGATAATAGGATAATCGCGAGAAGTTACTATGTTAAATCAAATAAGAGATAATAAAGGCGCTAGATATAAAAGCAAAAGAGCTGGTAGAGGTATTGGTTCTGGTAAAGGTAAAACGTGTGGTAGAGGCGGCAAAGGCCAAACAGCCCGAAGCGGTGTTGCGTTAAATGGTTTTGAAGGAGGTCAAATGCCTCTCTATCGTAGACTACCTAAGCGTGGATTTAAAAACTATACACGCAAGGAGTATGAAGTATTGAATCTTTCTGATATTCAAGAGCTTATCGAAGCAAAACGACTAGATGCAGCTGATGTTTCTGTCGGTGCGTTAAGATCTATCGGTGCATTTAAAGGAATTGTATCTAGCTTAAAAATATTAGGTGAAGGTGAATTGAAACAGAAGACAGTTTTTAAGGTTCATGCAATCTCTAAAAGTGCTGCAGAAAAATTAAAAACAAGCTCTTCAACATTTGAACAAGTTAAGTAATATTATTCATGTTATCAGGTCAAAAAACTAATTCTTTAGCTAATGCTATGGCTGCAATGGGCAGTTTTGGCGAACTCAAGTCTAAAATATTTTTTGTACTGATGATGTTAATACTATATAGGTTTGGTACATTCGTTCCACTACCTGGTATAAACACATTATTATTGAATGACCTTGCTCAAGCACATGCTGGAGGAGTTCTTGGTATGTTTAACATGCTTACAGGTGGTGCTTTAGGGCGTCTTTCTGTATTTGCACTTAACATTATGCCATATATCACAGCTTCAATTATAATGCAGTTAATGACTGTAATATCATCTGATATGGCTGCTTTGAAAAAAGATGGTGAAGCTGGTCGTAAGAAAATTACACAATACACAAGATATCTAACCATTTTGTTGGCTATTTTTCAGGGTTATGGTATTTCTTCTGGAATTGAAGCTATGTATGTTGGTGGCAAATCTGTTGTTTATGACCCAGGTATATTTTTTAGATTAGTTGCTACATTATCTTTAGTAGGCGGTACTGTGCTCGTGATGTGGATTGCTGAGCAAATCAACCAAAAAGGTATAGGCAACGGTAGTTCACTAATTATTTTTTCTGGTATAGTTGCAGGTCTCCCATCCGCAATTGCAGCATTGTTTGAGATGGGTAGAACAGGAGCTATCTCTACATTATTTATTATTGCAATAGCGTTAATTGCTGTTGGTATGATATGTGGAATTGTATTCATGGAGCGTGCGCAGCGCAGAATCTCTATAAACTATCCAAAAAGACAGGTTGGTAATAAAGTGTATGGAGGTGATAGTACTCACTTGCCTTTAAAGCTTAACACATCTGGCGTTATACCTGCTATATTTGCTAGCTCATTGCTGTTATTCCCTGCGACAATCGCTGGCTTCAGTGGTGGAGTAGGAGAAGTAGATGGTTGGAGACAGATGGTGAGTTTGTATCTTTCTCATGGTAAGCCTTTATACATACTCCTGTATGCTTTTATTATAACATTTTTCTGCTTTTTCTATACATCCGTTGTGTTTAATCCTGATGAAACAGCAGATAACTTGAGAAAGAATGGTGGCGTTGTGCTCGGTAGAAGGCCTGGTAAACACACAGCTGAATATTTTGATTATGTGCTGACTAGAATCACTGTATTAGGTGCCATGTATATGGTTGCAATTTGTGTGTTGCCTGAGATTTTGATTTCAGAGTTTTCCATTCCGTTTTATTTAGGTGGTACAAGTTTATTAATTGTGGTAAATGTTGTATTAGATGTATTTACTCAGATTCAAACGCAGATGCTTTCATATCAATATGAAAATTTGCTTAAAAAGATGAAATTCCAGGGGAGATACTAATGAAGTTAATTTTCTTAGGAGCCCCAGGCGCAGGTAAAGGTACACAAGCTCAGATTCTTTCAGAAGCTTTATGTATACCTCGTTTATCAACAGGTGATATATTGCGTAAAGAGATAGCAGATAGCACAAACTTAGGTCTTAAGATCCAAAAAATCATGGATTCCGGAGATCTAGTATCAGACGACATTATGATACAGCTTGTAGAAAAGCGTGTGTCTCAATCTGATACAAAGAATGGTTTTATAATAGATGGTTTTCCACGTACTTTGCCACAAGCAGAGGCGTTGCAGCCAATCTTAGAAGGTTTGACTCATATCGATGGTGAAACTTACGTGATCAACCTAAGCGTAAGAGAATCAGAGTTGATAAAGAGGTTTACAGGTAGGTTTAGTTGCGCTAACTGCGGAGCTTTATATCACAAAGAATACAAGAAGCCGGAAGTGCAAGGCGTGTGTGATAAATGCTCTGCTACAGATTTTATTATAAGGAATGATGATAATGATGAATCTGTAAAATTGCGTCTTAAGATATATGCGGAAAAAACAGCTCCTTTGATAGATTATTACAATTCGAAGGGTATGTTGATTTCGGTTATGGGAGAACAGGAAATTCACGAAATCACAGTTGATATAATGTCGGCTATTAAGTTTCATGGAGATCGAGTTGTTATGTAAATTGATGTGCATATCTGCTTTAGTGTAAATGACGCTTGACAGATCCATATTAATTCGTATTATTCTTGATCACTGTTTTTATAAATTTTTGATTATATAGAGGTTATAGTGGCACGTATTGCTGGGGTTAATATTCCTACTGCTAAAAAAGTCGAGATCGGTCTTACTTATATCTACGGTATTGGTAGAGTGAAGTCTAAAGAGATCTGCGAAAAAGCTGGTGTTGATATGAACAAAAGAGTTAATACTTTGTCTGAAGATGAAGTGATTAAGCTTAGAGAAGTTATAGATCGTGATTTTAACGTAGAGGGTCAGTTGCGCAGTGAAATCTCTATCAACGTTAAGACTCTTAAGGACATAAAGTGCTACAGAGGTTTAAGACACATTAGAAAATTACCTGTGCGTGGTCAAAGAACACATACAAATGCGCGTACAAGAAAAGGTAAGGCGGTGCCAATTGCTGGTAAAAAACAGGTTTCAAAATAAGGGATAGATAAGGTAATAATATGGCTGTAAGTTCAAACGCTTCAAAAGCAAAAAAAAGACAGGTTCCGGTTGTCGTTGTGCATGTAAATGCTACATTTAATAATACAATTATATCTGTAACAGATCAGCAAGGTGATGTATTAGCTTGGTCTTCTTCTGGTAAAAATGGATTTAAGGGTTCTAGAAAATCTACCCCTTACGCTGGACAGGTTTCTGTTGAGGAAGCTTTAGAAAGAGCCATCACTGCACATGGTATTAAAACCATCTCTGTTAAAGTAAAGGGGCCAGGAACAGCTCGTGAATCAGCTGTAAGAGCTATAAGCAGCTTGGCTACAAAGTACTCGCTTGCTGTTACATTGATCAAAGATGTAACGGGTGTACCACATAATGGTTGCAGACCACCAAAAAGAAGAAGAGTATAATCAATAGTTTTTTTGTATCAACACGAAGCAGGTAAAGGGTTCATGTCTATAAAAGTAAAAGCAGCAAAAAATGCATCGGAAGATGGAGCAAAGAATATTATTTCTGGTAACTGGCTTACATTAATTAAGCCAAGTGAGTATTTGACTCAAGAAGTTAATGCCAATTGTTCGATCTTTAAAATCGAACCCCTTGAAAGAGGCTTTGGTATTACATTAGGTAATTCATTGAGAAGAATATTGCTTTCTTCATTACAGGGCGCGGCTGTAACATCTATTAAAATTGAAGGCGTTGAGCATGAGTATACAACAATACCGGGTGTTAAAGAAGATGTGGTAGATGTTGTACTTAACATGAAGCAAGTTGTTGTAAAATACGGTGGAACTGAAAAGAAAAAGCTTCGTTTGAAAGCGAGTGGCGCTGGTTTTGTAACAGCTGGTATGATTGAAACACCACACGATGTTGAGATCGTAAACAAAGACCTCGTGATTTGTACTTTGGATAAAAATGCTAATGTGAGCATGGAGCTAACAGTTCAAACAGGTAGAGGATACCGTTCTGCAAATGAAAACAGATCAGAAGATTTAGCTCTTGGTGTAATCCCAATAGATTCAATTTTCTCGCCTGTAAAGCGTGTGACATTCAAAGTTGAAAACAGTCGTGTTGGTTCAGACACAGAATACGATAAATTGTTACTTACGATTGAAACAAATGGTGCATTGTCACCTGAGTTGTCTTTAGGTCTTTCTGCTAAGATTATACAAGACCAATTGCAAATCTTTATCGGTTTCCAAGACGTTGAAGACATCAAAGAAGTTGAAGAAGAGAAGCTTCCATTTGATGTTCATTTGCTACGTAGAGTTGATGATCTTGAGCTTTCAGTCAGATCTCATAACTGCTTAAAGAACGATAACATCACATACATAGGCGACCTTGTTGTTAAAACAGAAGGCGAAATGCTTAAAACACCTAACTTTGGTAAGAAATCATTAAATGAAATCAAAGAATTATTGGTGTCTATGGGATTAAGATTTGGTATGGAGGTAGCTGGATGGCCGCCTGAAAATACTGAAGAATTGATAAAAAAATATGAAGATCAGCTAAGCTAAAAATTTAAGAGAATTATAGAGGATATTATGGATCACGGTATTAAAGGAAGAAAGTTTGGGAGACGCACTGCTCATAGACAAGCTATGTTTATGAATCTTGTTAAATCTCTTATTCAACATGGTAGAATATTTACTACTTTACCTAAAGCAAAAGATTTGAGACCTATTGCTGAGAAAATCATCACATTAGGTAAGCAAGGTGATTTGTCTTCTAGAAGGCAAGTGATCAGCTTTATGCGTGGTGATTGCGCAGAAGTTAAAAAGCTTTTCTCTGAAGTTGCTGGCAAAGTAAAAGACAGAAACGGTGGTTACTTAAGAATCTTAAAAGCTGGACACAGACAAGGTGATAATGCTCCTATGGCGATGATAGAGTTTGTTGATCAATAAGACTTATTATAAATTATTTAGATTTAAAAAGCCCTTTAATGCAAGTTATGGGGCACCTTATTTTTTTTGTTTTATTGTAACACAACATTTGATATTAGCCTAACTCAACGCATGTATAATGTTAATATTTAAACTGCTTAATTGTAGCATACTCGTAATATATTATGTGTAAAATGTGGGGCATTAATATATTTATTATCACCCTATAAAAAAGTAGAAGTTATATATAGGACTGATTAGCAATTGAAAAAATTGCTAAAAATACTGATGTGTCTGCATAGGATACTCTTCTTTACACATCTATGTTTACTGGTGCAGTAAAAACATCTCATTTTATAGCGATCAAAATTGAGATAACTGTGTAGTCGAAACTTTATAAATTTTTGATCCAAACTTTGGTGAGACCATAGAATATACATCAGATCAAGAATGTATAGATGCATTACTTGATTGAAAGAAAGAATACTTTTAGCACGGTGAGTGTAAGACTATTAATGTGGCCGCTCAAGATATCAAGCCTTATCTAGATGAAGCAGGAAGTATTATCAATGATGGGTAATATACAAATGATTTTAAGTATGGATGAAGCATGTTTGATAAAGCTGATAGAAATTCATTCAAAATGAAATTTAGAAAAATCTATTACTTCAATAGTAGGAAAGCTTGTATTACCCGGTAAGGATACACCAGTATTTATTAATCCTTTGATTGCTAAGATGCCTGCAAACAGTAAGTATTCTGAATTATTAAAGACTGATGATCATCAATCTGCAAAACACTCCTGGTTAATTAGTGGATTATGGAGTGGTATGTGAAAGAAAATAATGAATTCTATAATATTAATCCATCCGTTTGCTCTGATACTGATGTGGACAATCAGTATTATTATATCACGGAAGAAAAGGTCTTTTTAGAGCTTGATCAAGATGAAAAGCTTATACAACAGTATGAAGAATTATCCTTAAATATAACAAATGTTTTCCTAGATTTACTCAGCTGGCTGTTTATCTAGCTTGAATCCCCAGATTTTTTCAATCTCGTACTCAGAGCGTACTTCTGGGCGGAATAGGTGCACTATTACATCGTGTGCATCAAGTAGCACCCAGTTGCCACCTGCTTGGCCTTCAATTCCAATGTTCTGTATACCTTTTTCCTTTAGTGTGTCAGCAAGTTTATCCGCAGTTGATGCTATGTGCTTGCTAGATCTACCAGATGCAATAACTATAAAGTAAGCGAAATCTGCTTTTCCTTCTAAATCTAAAATTTCTATTTGTTCTGCTTTGTCATCTTCAAGATGTTTTGCTATGAGTTCTATTAAAGCTTTAGCAGCTTCTTTTGACCCTAATAGTCTATCTGTTGTGTTCATTTTTATTACGTATTTCTGTTGATGATATATTAACTTTCCGCAGCTTGATAAAGGCTGTATTTTTGTTCAAAGTGTCAAAATGCTTTTTATACTTTAAAACCTTCATATGTTTTGTATATGCATTAAGTTTTGATGTGTGTATAAATTTATGATTGTCTTCACGATCAAAGATCAGGATATCGAAATTGTCTGCTATCCACTTCCATTTATACCATTTGTTAAACTTTGTCACATTATCTGCGCCCATAATCCATACGAAATTAACATTAGGGTGCATTAATTTGATTCTCTTTAACGAGTTAGCAGTATACGTGTTATTGAAGTATTTTTCAATAACAGATATCAGTATGTTGGGATTTTGACTTGCATTTCTAGCAAGATCTGCACGTTTTTGCAGAGAGTTTCTAGTATTTAGAGATTTGATAGGGTTTTGGGGCGTTACAAGCCATATTACTTTATTTAGACCACATCTGCTTAGCGCTTGATTAGAAATATAAACATGGCCCTCGTGTGCGGGGTTAAAAGACCCACCCAATAAGCCTATACTGATTTTACTAGAATTGATAGGTAATATGCGATATTTACTCAAATTATTGACCTACAATTTATTCATGCTTTCCTTGAAATAAGCGTACCCTGTGAATAAAGTGAGCATAGCCGTTACCCATATCATTAACTCACCAAATAACTTGATGAATGGTATGTTTAAAGACTCTTCACCTAAAATTAAAATAAGAATCGCTATGAATTGTAGCGCTGTTTTTATTTTGCCTAAGCGAGATACAGGAATGCTTACTCTAAATTCTGATAAATATTCTCTTAACCCAGAAACTGTTATTTCTCTACATAATATCAATATTGCTGGGATAATAGGTGCACGCTCAAAATATACTAACATCATTAGTGTTGATGATACAAGCAGCTTATCCGCAATTGGATCTAGTATCATGCCAAACTTACTATGTGCGTTGAAATATCTAGCTAAAAAGCCATCAAAGTAGTCTGTCAGGCAAGCGATAGCAAAAAGAGCTGCGGCAATCCAATATCCATAGCTGTTGTCTATATATAGCGCAATAAGCAGCACAGGTATTAATGCGATCCTTAGCAAAGTCAGTATGTTAGGTATAGACTTCATTCTGAAAAATAAAATTGATGAAACTCATATTATATTTACTCTTCAGTATGTAAATAATTAAATATCTTTTTCGCAATTATTTTACTTATTCCGCTCACTTTTGATATATCTTCAAGGGATGCCTCAAATAAATCTTGCGCTGATCCAAAATATTGTAACAGGGCCTTTTTGCGGGCTAATCCTACGCCGGGTATCTCATCAATGCTGGATTTTCGAATCTCTTTTGATCGTTTTTGTCTGTGAGATTTTAGAGCATAATTATGTACTTCATCCCGTAAAATTTGTAAGAAGTGCAGTGTATGGTCGCCCACAGATAACTGAAATGCAGGGATATTAGGCAAATGAAAAAACTCTCTTCCCGCATTCCTATCTCTGCCTTTTGCTATGCAAACAAACGGTATTTTGATTTGCATCTTAGTAAATACCTCGGTTGCTGCGGTTAAGTGGCCAGCGCCTCCATCTATCATTATAAGATCTGGCTTGTTATCATCTGAAAGATTAGATAGTCTGCGTGTTAATGTCTCTTCCAGCATGGCGTAGTCATCACCGATGTTTGTGCTCTTGATGTTGTACTTTCGGTACTGTTTTTTATCGAAGCCTTCTTTAGAGTAAACAACCATGCAACCAACAGCATTTGTACCAGATACATGGCTATTGTCGTATATTTCTATTCTATTTATTGGTATTGGAACATTGAACAGCTTGGCAACAGACAAAAGTAAATTGCTACTTTTGATTTTTTCTTTTAAATACTTTTCTAAGCTGCTCTTTGCGTTATGGTTTGCGAAGTCTAACAGATCACGATTTTTTTTCGATGCAAATTTAAGCTGTACTGGGCTTTTATAGCGTTCTTGAAGGTACTGCGTGGCGAGATTAGATTGATCAAGATCAATGAAGTCATTCATCACTACTTCTTTAGGTGGTAGGTGAGCCTCATAAAATCTAAGCAAAAACTGTTCTGCTATTATGTTAATATCAGATTCTTCGGATATTTCGTAATAATAAGACTTGTTTCCAAAATTTTTACCAGAACGTATAAAATACACTTGTATGCATAAGTAACCTGATTTATGAGCAGTCCCTATAATATCAATATCCGCATTACCAAAATCTGTTAGTACATTTTTTGCTTGTATTGCGCTTAGGATCTTTATTTTATCTCGTATTGCAGCTGCTTTTTCAAACTCTAAGTGTGCACTAGCTTTCTCCATTTCTGAGATTAGGCTTTTGTGAATATCCATGCCATCACCCTCTAAAAAGAGTTTTGCTAGACGCACTTGTTTTCGATATTCTTCTGATTCAATTTTTCTGACACAAGGACCGCTGCATCTTTTGATTTCGTATTGAATACAGGGCCTTGTACGAGATGCAAAAAATGAATTACTACAAGGCCTTATGAGAAACATTTTTTGCAGTTCTATGATAGTTTGCTTTATGTGTGCAACAGATGCGAAAGGGCCATAATATTTGCCTTTGATAGATTTATTGCCTCTGTATTTTGTGAGCCTTGGATATTCGTGAGATTCATCAAAAAAAATATAAGGAAATGATTTATCATCCTTGAGCATCACATTATATGTGGGTTTCAATTTGTTGATGAGATTAGCCTCGAGCAACAGAGCTTCTGCCTCAGAGTTTGTGATGATAAATTCGACACGCCTTATTTGCGAGACCATCATTTTGATACGGTTAGAAAGTTTGTTGATGTCTGCATATGAGGCAACACGGTTAACGAGTGATTTTGCTTTGCCTATATAGAGTAACCTATCTTCTTCTCCAAGCATCTTATATATACCTGGTGAGCTTGGAAGCATGAGTATTTGTGCTTTAAGAGCTGCAACACCTTTTTGTATTCCTGATAACTCCTCTTTCATCTTGATTTTTAATCCAAAAATTTGGTATAATAAGGTTATATGCAATACGAGTATATACTATGTCCGATGATATGGCTTTACAAAATTTTACCATGAATGTGCTTAATCAAATGGGCACAGGTGGCTTGAGCACAGGGGGTTCGTCTGGTTCATCTCATTTGGAATTTAGTACGCTTGATAGCCTAAAAGCCCCATCTATTGAAGGTATGCAGAAGAAAGTGGGTAGGGCGTTTGAAACGTTTGCCAAGCTTATGGATGCCATGCAGGGCGCTGCGTCTCAGTTTACACCCAGCAACTTGGGCTTGTTAGGTCCACAGCTGAACTTGCCGGCTGGCTTTATTGCACCTCAAACAAAGATGCATGTTTTCTTCTCCAGCAAGGGGTAGAGATATAACTATAGATTCGCGCCTGCCTGTTGTATTCCCGGTGATTGCCATACAACAAGACGTGAGTGGGCATGACAATGTAGTGTATGGGAACTACAACGAGCAGTTGGTTATATAAAACATATACTCAATTTTCGTCTTTTTCTATGTCATCCCCGTGAAAACGGGGATCCAGTTTATGTACCATTTCTAGATTCCCGCCGCCGCGGGAATGACAAAGGGGTGTACGGGAATGACAAAGGGGTGTGCGGGAATAGCAAAGGAGTGTGCGGGAATAGCAAAGGAGTGCGAGGGAAGCACAATGAGCAGTTGGTTATATAAAACATATACTCAATTTTCGTCTTTTTCGATGTCATCCCCGTGAAAACGGGGATCCAGTTTATGTGCCATTTCTAGATTCCCGCTGCCGCGGGAATGACAAAGGGGTGTACGGGAATGACAAAGGAGTGCGGGGGAATGACAAAGGAGTGTGCGGGAATAGCAAAGGAGTGCGGGGGCATGACAATGTAGTGTATGGGAATGACAATCAGGTTGCATGTATTATAGTGGTGTGCCGTTTTATACTGTTTTGGCTATATATTGTGACTCAGCATAACACGCTGTAGCAATAGCTA
>JAJTIA010000072.1 GCA_021299995.1 Candidatus Jidaibacter sp.
GCCGTCAATTTAAAAACTAATAAGCTTAAAAGCCCTATTATATGTTTAGTAGGACCTCCAGGCGTTGGTAAGACATCGCTTGTTAAATCTATTGCACGTGCGACAGGTAGGGAGTTTGTTAAGGTTGCATTAGGTGGGCTTCGTGATGAGTCTGAAGTTAAAGGGCACCGTAGAACATATATTGGTGCAATGCCTGGTAGAATAATACAAGGGATGAAGAAAGCGAAACGCAGTAATCCAGTTATGTTATTAGATGAGATTGATAAAATGTCCTCAGATTATAGAGGGGACCCTGCATCGGCAATGCTGGAAGTCTTAGATCCTGAACAAAATAGCACATTTAATGATCACTACATGGAGGTGGATTACGATCTTTCTCAGGTAATGTTTGTTGCAACAGCAAATAGTTTAGATGGTATACCGCGTCCGTTAATGGATAGAATGGAAATTATCAGACTTGCAGGGTATACAGAGGATGAAAAGCTTGCGATTGCTAAGAACTATTTGATACCAAAACAATTAGAAGCTCATGGTACTGATAAAAAAGAAATTGCTATCTCTAAAGATGCATTAATTGATATCGTTAGATACTATACTGCTGAATCTGGTGTGAGAAGTTTGGATAGAAATATCGCAAAGCTAATCAGGAAATCTGTGAAAGAGATTATGTCTAACTCTGAGAAGAAGTCTGTCTCGATTACGTCTGAAAATCTTCATGATTTCTTAGGTGTAAAGCGTTATTCGTTTGGCTTGATAGAGAAAGATGATCTGATTGGTATTACAAACGGTCTCGCATACTCAGAAGTAGGTGGTGACTTGCTCTCTATAGAAGCTGTGATGCTCTATGGTAAGGGTGGTGACCTGAAAATCACTGGTAAGCTTGGGGATGTTATGAAAGAATCTGCACAGGCTGCACTGAGTTATATAAGGTCGCGATGCATAGATTACGGCGTAAAACCAACTGTATTTAAAACAAAAGATATTCATATACACGTGCCAGAAGGCGCTACACCTAAGGATGGTCCTTCTGCTGGTATTGCTATTTCCACATCACTCATATCTGTACTTACAGGCATACCAGTACGTCGTGATGTTGCTATGACAGGTGAGATAACTCTAAGGGGTAGGGTGCTCCCAATTGGTGGTCTTAAAGAAAAGTTGCTTGCGGCACTGAGAGGTGGTGTAAAAACTGCTATTATTCCAAAAGAAAATGTGAAGGACTTAGAAGAAATTCCTGAGAATGTTAAGTCTGGCTTAGAGATTGTTCCAGTTGAGACTGTGGATGAGGTGTATAAAGTTGCTCTCACAGGTAAGCTTACACCAATTTCTTGGTCGGAAGAAGATGAGAGAAAGGCTCAAGAGATGGAAAGTAGCAGGACAATGGGTGCTTTTCTTGCTCATTGATAAGCTTCTTTAAAGCGCATTAACTAATTGTTAACTGTATCTTATTATAATCCTATGTATAGATATATTAGGATTGAAATATGTTATTAGAACTTACTACTACATTTTTAGCGTCTACAGGAACTGTTTTGAGTAGTGTCTCTACTGGATCAATTATCAGTTCATTATCCTCAGCAGCAGCAAGCATACCAATGTATATGACTGCTATAGACAATGGTGCTGCGATTTTCAAGTTTCTATCAATAGTCGGTGGGTATACAGTGAATACTATAGCAGCTTTTGTAGCTGCTGTTGGTGGACCTCCAATAGCATTTTCTATAATAGCTGCATGCAGTGCTTCCTCTATTGGCTTGTATTGCTATTATATGAAGAAAGATGATTGGGAATGGCAGGATTATGCAGACATTGCTGTTGCTGCTATCTTTTCTGGTGGCTTATTGCTGATGATTAACGCAGGTGCTGCTCACCATTTGAACTCTGAAAATAATAAAGAGCAGGGTATTGAAAAAATATCAGACTATAATGCTGCTGATCCTAAGCTTAATCCAGAGGAACAAAATAATGCTGCTCAACCAGCCCTCCCTATTAATCCAATAATACCAGTTGAGATGCCAGTTCAAGGTGAAGATATTGTTCGCATTGTTGAAAAGGTGGTGGATAATATCAACGAATCCCATATGAGAAGTGTAACATTTAAAGGAGCTCTACAGATAGCAGCTCCCGTTGTTTTGCTTGCGGCACAACACAAAGAAGTTGCCGTTGCTTTAGTAAACACAGCCCCCAATATTATATCAGCAACTGGATCTGCTGCAGGCGCTGTGATATCATCCACTGGCTCAGCAGGAAAAGCAATTTTGCAAGGTTTAGCAGGCTTTTTTTATCAAGATGTTACTATTAACCAAGATATTACTATCAATAATAACTATTCTGCTCCTGTGCCACAATACAATACTGAAGGCGGCGGTGGAATAAGTTATGCAGCTCTTGCTGTTTTAACCATAGGAGGTTTAGGAGCAATTGCTGCTCTCTGATATTATACTCGTGACAATGAAATAGAAGGTTCTGAAGCAATAGAAGGTTCCCAGGTAGAAGAATTGAATGATGAATATAATTTATACGTAGGTGATCAGGATTTCTATAGTGAGATACTGGCTAAAAAAGTTGCAGATGATAATGTAGGTATTATAAAAAAGAGTGCTGTGACTAGTGTGAACAAGGCTCTAGAAGATAATAAAAGGTATTTAAAGCAGTCAGTGCATAAGATAGCAGAATCCAGTGAGACTGAAGTGGATTATACTGCCCAAAGAATTGCTAAGGCAGTTATAGATTCTATTAATATGGTTAGGAAAGATATTCAAAAAGAAAGAGGGCTGGAAAGTATTAAGTCCGATTTAAAGGGTGGCAAAATTCCTATGTTTTCTGTTGTAAGAAGAAATATTCCACCAATGAATCCAGATTATAATCCGGAATTACCTAAGTGTTTAGTTGAGATGAATGTTAATGCTTATACATCTATACCTTATGTGAATGATCTAGCAACAATATACGAACAAATAACGGACATTGATAAGATGCAATACATGATGCCACAAGAAGGGTTGTGTAGAGAGTAAATATATCATCACTCTTCATCATATTCTTCTGGTAAGAAGCCATCAGTCTGCATTTCCCACAGGCGCTTGTAATGACCGTTCTTTATGCTGATTAATTCATCATGGGGTCCATCTTCTATTATATACCCATCTTTAAATACTAGTATGCGGTCCATGTTTGCAAGAGTGGAAAGCCTGTGAGCAATTATCAATGTTGTTTTACCTTTGGACATATCTTCAATGCTTTCTTGTATATAACGCTCTGTAACAGAATCTAGCGCAGATGTAGCCTCATCCATAATTAATATGTGTGATTGCTTTAATATAGCGCGAGCAATTGCTATACGCTGGCGCTGACCACCAGACAGCTTCAGGCCTCGTTCACCAACATTGGTATGATATCCATCTTTTAGTTTGATGATAAACTCGTGACAATGTGCTTTTTTTGCTGCCTCTATAACTTCTTCATCTGATGCATCTAAATCACCATACCTTATGTTTTCAATTAAAGTTCTGTGGAATAATACAGGCTCTTGAGGTATTAAAGCAATTTGCTCTCTCAGGCTATCTTGAGTGATTTCTGCAATGTTTTGACCGTCTATTAAGATAGCCCCTTGATGGATGTCAAAGTACCGCAACATCAGGTTGACGAAAGTTGTTTTGCCTGATCCTGAAAAGCCAACCAATCCAACCTTTTCGCCAGGTGATATCACGATATTGACATCTTTAAATATATTGTTATTGCGTTCGTATCTAAAGGTTACATTATTGAAAGCAATTTTGCCTTCCGATATTTTAATTGCCTGCGCGCCATCTTTATCCACAATTTGATGCGGTTCTTCTAATATTGTTAGGGCCTGATTGCACACACCAATTTCTTGGAATAAATTAGGTATTTCGCCACCAGCCCACCAGACAATTGATGTAACGTTAATAGAAGCTTGAAAAATAAATATCAGGTCTGCAAGGTTTATATAGCCTTCTCTAAATGCTATCAGATCTATATATGTCATAAGCACGCCCATGAAGATAAAGCATACTATGCCTAATAAAATCCGGACTTTCTCTATGTACATCATAGATTTCTCGTGCTTCTGCATCTCATCTTGTTGAAAGTGCATAGCATATGCATATTCATATCTTCTACGCGCAAAAATACGTACTGTGATGTTGTTTACAAATGTATCTACTATTCTACCAGCTAGGTTGCTTCTAGCCTCTGCATGAATATCAGCTAAGGCTTGTGATTTGTTTGCAACAGCAACACATATTCCTACATGTATTAATATCCAGGCAAAAACTACAGCTCCAAACATTGGGTACATAAATGAAAAAATTGCTGTAACGGATATTGCTGTAACGAATGCTGGAAAGAATAATGTGGATGTAAGAGTAACAATATGAGAGCTTCCTCTCGGCATATCATTGATTTTGTTCGCCAAAGAGCCAGAGAAATTATTGGCGAAAAAAGTATGGGAGTGATTGCTAACATAATTAAGCATGTTCATTCGTATGCTAGATTCAAACTTAGGAAGTGTTTTAGCAAGCAAAATACCACCCATTCTAAAGCATAGCTCTATTGTTAACCAAACAACAAGGCCAATTATTACTATATCAGAGACAGCGTTCCATATATCTGCTCTATCGCCATGATAATTTTCTATCGCATCAACAGTCATCCTGATTATTTGTGGCCATACTACAAATTCAATGACCCATACCATCCAGAATAGATGTATAAAAAAGAACGCTATTGGGCTTGCTTTAATAAAATGCCACAAAAGTCCAAATAAATTATTAGGTAAGCGTGTATTCATAAACTAAAGGCGTTGTATTGATGCATGCCACATCTAATAGCAATTTTACCACATTAAATTATTGAAAATAATATATCTTGACGTAATAACAAATGCAACTTGTAAATACTTGTGGTATTGATGAATATATCATACAATGTGCTCTCTTAATTTGACTTATAAATCCATGTTCAAAACTTTATTAATAGCAAATAGGGGAGAGATAGCCTGCAGAATTATACGCACAGCTAAAAAGCTTGGTATTAAAACTGCTGCTGTATATTCTGATGCAGATGCAAACTCGTTACATGTGAGAATGGCTGATAAGGCTATTTATATAGGCGAATCTCCTGCTACACAAAGCTATTTGGACTCAAAAAAGCTGTTAGATGCAATAAAGATAGCAGGTGCGGATGCTGTTCACCCAGGATATGGCTTTTTATCTGAAAATGCCGACTTTGTGGAGTTATTAGAGAAAAATAAGATTACATTTGTTGGTCCATCTTCATACGCTGTTAAAAGCATGGGCGATAAAATACAAGCTAAGAAGATCGCACAAGCTGCTGGTGTAAACGTTGTACCTGGGTATTTAGGCGAAATAAAAGATGTGAAAGATGCGCTGAAAATTGCATCTAAAATAGGCTATCCAGTAATGCTAAA
>JAJTIA010000084.1 GCA_021299995.1 Candidatus Jidaibacter sp.
TGTTGCAAATACTTTTGTGATAGTAGGCAGTGAGGGAGCATAAACATCAGACGCGACCTGAGTTAAACAGGCTGCAAACATTGTTATACCAAGTGTTAAAAGCTTCTTATAGCTTATTGTAACATTATCACTCGCTATTTAAATCGTCTTATATAATTTAATGCAACAGTAATCTTAGAGATAAATGATTCAGTGGCATCACCTGACTTTAGTTCAGAGATATATCCATCAAGTGATTTTCTGGCAGAATCACGACCTTCTAAGAATTTCAAAGATTTGTGATGGCGTTTTTCATGTTTTAATTCTGTAATAGTAAGAAGCATATGCATGTCATAGAGCTCGGCTACCAGGCCTTTAAGTGCAGTAATCTGAACGTATTGTTTAGGTGCAAAATTTTTAGCCTGAGCAATCAACCATCTGAAGTAAAGAGATTCTCCAATTTTAAAGAACACCTTAGCCGCATCCTCTATAGAACACTTACTTGTTTTAGATATATGTATTATATCTATAGATGTTTTGAGGAGCCTCAGCTTATACACTTCTTCTATAAATTCCTGAATAGCAGGATACAAATCGTACCTAGCTCTTTCATGCCCTAATTCTTCCTTCATGCCACTTAGTATCACATCGTGGAATATAGATTTGAGCTCTGTATAATCTTTTTTATACACTTCTATCAACTGCCCTACATTATGGAAATCTTTTATATAGGTTAGAGCCCATGATATGTTGCGCGATACAAAAGACTGCACACGATCAAATAACCCAAGCTTAATCGAGGCAGGGATCTCAGCACTTAAAGACTCTATTTTTTGCCAGTAATAGTCTATATCGTAAACCTCTGAAACAAAGATAAATGCTTTTATTATATCTTCAGGATCGGCGCCAGTATCTACATGAATTTCATGGAATGATGTGCACCCTAATATATTGATATATTTATTAACAAGAACTGTGGCTAAAATATCCTTTTTCAACAGGTGATGCTCTATTAACGCACGGTACTGCCTTGCAAATTCAGCAGGGAAATACTCTAACAAAAATTTATCAAGATAATGATCTGTTGATAAGTCAACACTTGCTAGCATATTAATTGCGGAATTCTTAGCATAAGCTAACAACACAGCGATTTGTGGCCTTGTAATACGTGTCTTATCTTTAAGCAGTACAGAAATCTCTTCATCCGATGGTAGATATTCTACAGCCCTATTTAGCTCTCCTCTAGATTCAAGATAACGCATAAACCATTGATAAGTGTTCATCTTATTTTGAGGCGTTTCTTGCTCGATAGTCATAATCTGAGTCTGCTTAAAGTTATCTAGCAGTACCAACTTAGCAACATCATCAGTCATTTTCACAAGAAGTTTATCACGATCAGCTTGCTTAATTTTCCCAATACGCAATTGCTCAGCGAGCGTAATTTTAATGTTCACTTCATGATCTGAGCAGTCTACCCCTCCTGAGTTATCTATAAAGTCAGTGTTAATCTTACCGCCATGCAAAGAGTATTCAACACGACCTAACTGGGTAAACCCAAGATTACCACCCTCACCTACAGCCCTTGCACGCACTTCAGAACCATTTATCCTAATTGTATCGTTGCTTTTATCACCAATCTTTTCATTAGATTCAGTTTGAGCTTTTACATATGTTCCAATACCACCGTTCCACAGTAGATCAACCGGAGCTTTCAAAATCGCAGTCAAAAGCTCATCTGTGGATAAATCATGCTTTCCAACAACACCTAAAGCAGCACTAGCTTCTGGGCTTAGTTTGATAGATTTTTCTTGTCTGCTATAAATACCTCCACCTTTAGAAATCAGTGATGTATTATAATCAGTCCACTGAGATCTTGGCAAATTAAATAGTCTTTGACGCTCTTTAAATGAAGATTCGCAGTCTGGATTTGGATCGATAAAAATATGTGCATGGTTAAAAGCTGCGACTAATTTTATATTGCGCGACATTAACATTCCGTTACCAAAAACGTCACCTGACATATCACCTATTCCAACAACAGTGAACTTTTCTTTAGATATATCAAAATCCATCGATCTAAAGTGATCTACTATCGAGATCCACCCACCTAGCGATGTTATAGCCATCTTCTTATGGTCATAGCCTGCTGAACCACCAGATGCAAATGCATCACCAAGCCAGAAATGATACTCTGCAGATATAGAGTTTGCGATATCTGAGAATGTAGCTGTACCTTTGTCTGCAGCAACAACCAAATAAGGATCGTCTTGGTCATGCCTTATTACATCACGCGGATGCGAGATTTTACCAGCTACTATATTGTCAGTAATATCCAAAATACCGCGTAAAAATGTTTTATAGCACTCTATTCCCTCCGCCATAAATTCATCTCTACCATCTGCCATTGTTTTCAGCTTCACTATAAAACCACCTTTAGAGCCCACAGGTACAATGACAGAGTTCTTTGTCATTTGTGCTTTCATCAAGCCTAAAACCTCTACCCGATAGTCCTCTAAACGATCAGACCATCTTAAGCCACCTCTTGCCACTCTACCACCACGCAAGTGTATCGCCTCTAAGCGGTTCGAGTACACAAAAATTTCTCTAAACGGACGTGGCTCTTGCAAGTCAAGCACTTTAGAAGAATCGATTTTAAATGAGATATAATCCTTAAACTCACCTTGTGCGTCGTGTTGATAAAAGTTAGTCCTCACCATAGCTATCATCAACTGCAGCAAGCTTCGCAATGCCTTATCTTCATTGATACTTGTAATGCTATTCAAATCTTCTTTGATAGAATGAGCCATTTCATGTATTTCTGTCTCATCGTTTGCTTTTTTATTAGGACAAAACTTAAGCTCAAACAATGATACTAACTTTTTGGCAATTTCAGGATAATGATTTATAGCCTGTAATGTATATTCTGGACTCAACGGGTATTTTGTTTGTTTTAGGTATCTTATACAAGCCCCAAGCAAATTTGCTTTTCTGTAACAAACACCTAAGCTTATGATCAAGGAGTTAAGATTATTGTCTTCAAGCTTTTTATTCCATATCGCAATCAGCGCATCTTTTAAATTGTTACATATCTCTTGATTAAGAACAGCATGCTTAATTTTACATGTCAGGATAAAATTATGTATATATAACGACCTGCTTTTGCCGTTTGAGTTTACATCTACTTTATACGTCTGAACCTCCTCAGCAAACAAACCCAAATTCTCTATAACAGGTAAAGTAGAGGATATAGCAAGCTCTTTATCAGGTGAGTAAATTTTTAAATGCACCTGATCTGTATGCTTCTCTTCAGTTCTGATATATATATCAAATGAAACATTATTATGTGCGATAGATTCTTCTAAAAACTTAATATCAAATAAAGCGCTTTCTGGACTAGATGCAGCCTTATATCTGATATCAAATGCGTTTTTATACTTAGCAAAGTAATCAATAGCAAGACGCTTCGAGTATCGCGTAACAAGAGATGTGAATAAATTATCGCTCCATAATGTTATTGATTTTATAATTTCTTTCTCAATTAACGCTGCAGCATTCTGTTTAAATGGCTTATCAGAAAGTCTTACAATCAACTGCAACCTAGTGAGAGAAGAGTCTCCTATCTGAATATAGCGCTTTTCAACAGTGGCACTTAATGCTTTAGATACTATGCTTTCTATTACCACCCTAGTTTCTGTGCTAAATTTTTTCTCCGGTATAAAGATAATACAGCTCACAAACTTGTTAGATTGATCTATTCTCAAATACACTTTAACACGTGGCATTAGAGAAAGAGATACTATACCAGTCGCAATATCATATATTTCACCCACACTCATTTGCAACAAGTCTCCCCTTGGGAAAGACTCCATGGCTGTTACCAATTCCTTACAATTATGGCTTGCCTCAGGATAACCATAATTCTCTACAACCTTCATAATCTTTTGGCGCATCAAAGGTATGTTACGAACACTTTGATAATATACGCTAGATGTAAATAAACCGAAGAATAGATGAGCGCCAGAACATTTGCCCGCATTGTCGAATTTTTTCACGATAATCACATCTAGAGGAACCGTTCTATGGACTATTGACCGTTTATCAAGTTTACGAACAACCACATAGTCTTCTGTCTCCAGATCAGAGTCAAAATACAAATCTTTGATATGATAATAGCTCGACTTCATTATACCCATAAAGCTACTTTTCTTCTGAACCAAAGCTTTATTTTTAATAGCGCACTCTATAGAACCTAGGAAAACAATATGGTTGTTAATTAGCCACTGCATGAATGCAATAGATTCTGTTTTCAAAGACTCGTTTTGTGTAAATGACTGCTCAAATGAATCACACAACTCTTGCATCTTTAAAGACATATTGCGCCAATCTGATACAGCATAATTCACACATTCTAAAATCGTATCAATATGAGACACAAGTGATTTCACACTTGCATCGTCCAATCTATTTGGAATATGTATCTGTATTATATACTCTCTATCTCCATGCTCTGCAAACTCTTCAAACTTACCATCTCTAGACCGCTTTACATTAAAAGTAGAGTGACATATAAGATGTATATCAATTTCTCTTTGTTTTAATTCATTACTCAAAGAATCCACTAAAAATGGCACATCATCATTCGCTATCTCAATTACAGCATATTCAGCGTCTTTTGCAGAGCATTGATAATTCACCTTACCTGCTTTTGTGCCTCTAGACTGCAGAAGCAAGAATGTAGAGTATGCAGAATCATATAGATATTTAGTGTCGAAACCCTTAATATCGTCAAAAGATACATCGCTATACATCTTTTCTATCATCAACGATAGTTGAGATGATTTGCTGTATGACAATATATTATTAATTAGCTTTGCATGATCTTTAGAGATTGATGTAGGCATTTATTTGAGACCTTTTGTAGAGTTCTAATACCATATTTAATAATGTACTTCAATGAATTGCAATGATTTTTAGAGCTTTCTTATTATTTTGGGATGTATGTTGCACTTTTATACTAATGAGCTTTTTATAATACTACTGCATTAACCATTTATTAACCTCTAAAATGTTACAATAAACCTAATTAGAGATATAAATAGGTAATATTATGAGGCAAATATCAGAAGCAGGTACAGATTTATTCAATTACGCAACATATTACAGTACATCTTTTACTTCACTCTATTCTTTTGGTGTAGAACAAGCTTCAGAATTATATACAGCTTATACACACCAGGATTATATCAACTATTATAGAGAAAATTTAGGGCAATTAATTTTAGCTGGCTCTTTAGTGATGATAGGAGCATCGTTTTCTACATCTATTGTCCCAGCTTTAGTTGTTAAACTTGCGACTGCCAATACTCTATCATATTCAGCAAAATATTTAGCCAATTATCTATCATCTTTACCATCAGACCAAGACAAGCCGAACAACGAGTATTGGAACATGTTGATAGCGAGCTTGAATGCCTTAAGCGATAATATAGTAATACTAAGCTCAGTTATGTTCTTAGGATCTAACATTGGCTCCGGATTATTTGCTTCAGTCGGTAATCATGCCTCACTTGTAACCTCTTCTTTAGGCGTTGTGCTTGCAAGGACTATAGGTTTTGAGCTAAATAAAATGAAAGATACTTATTTGAATTTAGAAGATGATCTAATTAAAATTCTGGAGAACAAAGGCAGCAATTTAGACTTCTTTAAAAAAGCTGCTGTTGCAACTATAGGAGTCAAGGCACTGACTACAGCTCTTAGCGCGGATTTCTACACTTCGTTGGTAATTTTTGCGACATTTAGAACATTTGCTGATGTTATACTGGACCCCAAAACTACTCCCGAAACATTTTTAACAAAGCTTGGTGAAAGCATTCACAAGCCCTTATTATATGCAACAGACTTTATCACAATGTCGGCATACGATACAACAGCATCTCAATTCATTCAGAAAGATTCGATCGCCGCAGCAGTTGCAAAAGCATGGTACTTAGAGTCTTATAAACAAGTGATAGGGAAACATATTACAAGCGCTGTAGTAGGGCTAAACTTGCATGCAAAGATTTCCAACTTAGCAGAGTTTGTAAACGACCATGTCAATAGTATAGCTAAAAACATTGCGCAAGTGGCAGAAACTTTTATCGGGAAGTAATGTTAATAATTTAGCAATATTTTTGATATAATATTGGATATATATCGCTTAAAAACGGTGTCTAGCATGGCTAACTTAAATCAAAAAATAGAGTCTATAGTATTGATACCAGGATCTGGGGAATTTGTTTACGATACAGACATTGTCAAAGATGCCTACGGTGAGTCAGTCAATGCTCACTTTGACCCTCACACTTCTGATGCAAAACTTGCAGTAGATAATTTAAAAGCAAAACTACCAAATCTAAAAAGCGTATCTTTGGTAGTAGGTTGGTTTGCAGATAGCTCAGATACTGAGTCGATGACAATATCTCCAAGAGTTGAAAGCAAAAAATCATATGCTGGCGATCAGTGGAATGTTGGAGATTACAGTCGCGCAGACACTAAGATGACAGAAAATTGGGGCGGCACACCATCTGACAAATCGATTATTGATATTGTAAAATACCTTACAGATTCCGGTGTCAAGGTGACCATTTACCCAATGCTATATGTAGATAACGAAGAGCAAACTTGGCGCGGATACCTTAAAGCTGAAAGCAAGGAAGGTGTCGATAATTTTTTTAATGAATATAATAAATTTATTCTACACTATGCAAACCTGGAGCATGACGGAGTAAAGCTTAAAGACATGGTCGACAAAATCATAATAGGCTCAGAATTTGTAGAGATGATGCGCTATACAGAGGATGGCAAAAGCTTCCATGCTGTAGATAAAATGCTAGATCTAGCCGATCAAACTAAAGCAATTGTTGGAGACAGTGTAAAACTTACATATGCAGCAAACTGGGATGAATACAGCCAGTATGAAGGTACATTCTATTTAGACAAACTATGGGCAAGTAAAAGTATTGATATGGTAGGGATAGATGCATACTTTAAACTCACAGATGGAATTACTCAAGATCAAATCAATTATGATATTGTAAAGCATGGGTGGGAAAGCGGTGTAGACTATGATTATTATGTAAACGACGATGGAATTAAGGAGAAGCTCGACCCTTCTTATGCAATCAAAAACATAAAATATTGGTGGGAACACGAGCACATTAATACGGACGGATCACATTCTGAATGGCAACCTTCTAGTAAACCAATAATATTCACAGAATTTGGATTCTCTTCTATATCTGGTACAACTAACGATCCATCATTATATATATCTAGCACCGGTACTAACACTCCTTTATCAGATGGCATAAAAGCCGAATACAATCCTGATGCACAGATACTTGCTATTGAGGCTTCTATAGATTATTGGAATGAAATGCACCAAGCAATGGGAGATGATGCTCTGGTTCAGGAGATGTCTTTGTATTGCTTTGACCTGCGGGGTGATTTTGCATCAGATCCAATGCATTTCTCAGATGCATCTGATTATCAATATGGCCACTGGTTAAAAATGTAGAAGTTATTGATTATATCAAGATGCTCGCGTATCATCCACTTCATATTAAGTATGGATTGATCGCATGAAACTTTACATCAAAGATTATATATTAAAATGCATTATTGGCGTGTTCGATCATGAAAAAACACTACCATTACCTCTTAAGATCTCAATCGAGATGGAATTCAATCGCAGCATTGATAGCTTTGAAGATAACCTAGATAATACCATAGATTACACTCACGTTATAAAATCTATAGAACACTCTATAGCCAACCAAGAGTTTAATCTGATAGAAACAGTTGGGTACGAAATACTAAAAATTGTAGTTGGCATCAAAAATGTGAAAAGCGCTAAAGTTTGTGTTAAAAAAACTGGAATACCATTTAGTGCAAGTTACGCAATGTTCGAATGCTCTAGTTCAGACTTATAAACTACTATTAGGTGATACTATGATTGATACACAAGCATCTATTTATACCAAAGTTAAAGCAAGTGTGGTATGCGGACTTGCAAACATGATAGCCCTTTACGACTTCACGCTTTTTGCTGTGCTATTGCCTATAATACACCAACACTTTTTCATGGAAGACGGTAACACCTCCTCCCTCTTAATAGGATACATGGGATTTGCCGTATCATTTTTAATAGCACCTTTTGCATCTATTTTTTGGGGATATATAGGCGATAAATACGGAAAAGGTAGTCTAATGCGATATAGTTTACTAATCATGTCGATACCATCGCTAGTAATAACACTCATACCCACTTATCAAGAGATAGGTGTTTTCGCCACAATCACGTTAATAAGCATGCGTATACTTCAAGGAATCAGCGCATCAGCCGAGGTGCTTGGATCCAAGCTTTATGCATTTGAAATCAGCGGTGAGAAATTTCAAGGGATGGCATCTGCCATTATTAGTGGGTTAGGTGCATTTGGCGTTATGATCGCGATGCTCATGGGCATGGTTATCTCTAAATCTCACGACGAGCAAAGCTGGCGCACAGCTTTTTTGATTGGCTCTATTTTGTTTTTTCTAATGTTTGCATTTCGATATATTAAACCCTCTAAACCACAAACAAAATCAAGCAGCATCTCTCTGGGTTCGATTATCTCTGTCCTAAAAAGCAACACTTCTGACACAATGTATGCATTTGTTCTAAGCGCTGTACTTGGGGTGCTATCATATTTCCTTCATAGCTTTATGATCTTGTTTCTTATACAACAATCCAAAGATCCAGAATATGCTTACTTTATCGCATCTCAAAATTTATTTATCACAGGCTGCACTGCAATTCTCACGGGTATAATCACCTCGAACTTTAGAATAAACAATGCATTAATAATGAAAATCATATGCTCTATATGCGCCTTCACTTTCATACCAGCCTTTTATTTAATCAAAATAGGTGCAGTCGATGCTGTACATATAATGCTGTTTTACGCATTAATGCTAGGTGCTTTTGCAGCAATAAGCAGTGTAGAAGTGGTTCGCAGCTTTACATATGAGGCAAGGTGTAGAGGAGCCCTATTCGTCAATGCATTCGGTGTATCTTTCTTTGGTGGGTTAACGCCGCTTACATTGATGTATGTAAGCTCAATTGATATCTTGTACACTGGCATAGTACTTACTATCTTTTTTATATCTGCAACCTCTTTGATCGCGAGAAGACCATGAGACTTGTTATCGATATAGGCAATTCCCAGATTCATTATGGCGTTATGAATACTGCAAAGATTTTAGTACACGAAGACCGCTTTGATACAAAAAATATCGATGTATTTTCCGCTGAACTTGCCAAGTTAGGGGACAACATAGATTCTATCTCTGTGTCTTCGGTAGTGCCATCTTTAGATAAAAAAATCTGCACTATGTGCGAAGAGTTGTTCAAAATAAGCCCATTTTTCATATCTTTAGACTCATGCAGAGATATCTCATTTGCACGATATACAAATCCTCAAGAGATAGGATCAGACATTCTTGCATCTCTTGTATATGCAAGCAAACAGTACCATAAAACTAATTTGATTATTGTAGACTTAGGAACTGCAAACACAATAGTTGCTCTTAACAAACACAATGAGTTCTTAGGCGGCGTTATTATGCCAGGCATTAAAGCTCAGTATAAAGCTCTGATAGCGTCAGCAGAGAAACTAGAAGATATAACCTTGAGCAAGCCAAATTGCTTTATAGGAGACACAACTGAAAAAGCGATAAACTCAGGCATAGTAAATGGCATAGCAGGCAGCCTAAAATTTGTACTATCTAACTCTGCCCAAGAACAGTTCGGCAATGAAGAATATATAGTGCTTGCAACAGGTGGGGCATCAGAACTATTTGCTGAATACAATATATTCGATAAGACTGTAAAAGACATTATACTACAAGGATTATACGAAGCCTATGCACTGTAAATAGTAGAAACCAAAACAGCATTGAAGCGAAAAAATGACGTTATTAGTAATTTATTGAATTTTGGAATGTTTTTTGTTATAATTCGAGATCAAATTAATAAAAAGATGCTCTCAAGATGTTAGGTGGATATATAATAGTTGAAAACCCTGATGCTCTCAAGAGGTTAGATACATATATAAAAAGATTACAAGAAAATGATCCATCGCTTACTGAGCTTTGTCTAGATAATATCGCTTTTCACTATGTACGCCCTAAAGCTCTAGCTGAAGCTTTAAAAACAAATACATCGCTTACTGAGCTCTATTTAATTAAGAATAACAGCTCTTCACGTATGAAGTACCTAGGTGATCCTGGCGCTAAAGCTCTAGCTGAAGCTTTAAAAACAAATATATCTCTTACACAGCTTTCTCTAGGTAATAACGAAATTACCCATGAAAGCGCTAAAGCTTTGGATAAAGCAATTCAAGAGAATGAATATATATGATATTCAGAGTATAATAATCAATCTCAAGAAATCAAAGACCTTTTGGTTGAAAGAAAAAACAATATTAAGCAGTTAATAACAGACTATAAAAATGGCAATGCCGATATTGAAAAGTTAAAAAAATTCTCAAAACAAATAGAGTATGTTGCGCACAAAGAAACCAGTATGTTGCCTGCTCAGATACAAATATTTAGGGCTTATATAAGTGGAAAAATATCTGAGCAATTAGGTTATAAATTCGACGCCCATATCTTGACTCCAGTGATAAAAGATATCTCTCATATTATAACTCAATACTTAGACTCAAGATCATTATCGAGCCTTGCCATAGCTACATCTCTTGGAAGCGCAAAATATTTAGAGCGAATGGAAAAAGAGCAAGAA
>JAJTIA010000089.1 GCA_021299995.1 Candidatus Jidaibacter sp.
CCATGCATGCACTAGGTAGGCTTGGCAAACCAGAAGACGTCGCACGTGCTATTGTGTTCTTGCTCGATCCAAACAACAGCTGGATTACGGGACAAGTGCTGGCAGTGGATGGTGGACTTTCTCGGGTTCGCCCAAAGATAAAGATATAACAGGTCTGCAGGAGCCTTATGATAAAAGTGTTTTACGATGGTAAATGTGGGCTATGCCGCCGCGAAATCGATTACTATAAGCACATAGCGCCCCACAATGCTTTTGATTGGATAGACATCACACTTGATGCTTCATCCATTGAGGGGATAGGTGTTACATATGTAGATGGATTAAAACTGCTGCACGCTCAAGACTCTAATGGAAAGCTACATGTAGGTGTTAAGGCTTTTATCCTGATATGGAGTCAGATACCACGCTGGCGGATATTAGCAAAAATAGTAGGCTCTCCATTTATTCACCATATTGCAAGCTTCGTCTACCGTGCCTTCGCCTCATGGCGGTTTAATCGGCTTTCGCATTGCAAAATAGCAATAAAAGAATATGATGCTGTTAAAAAATGACGTAAATTGCAATGGCAAAATCACTTGATTACATACACCATATTGCCATACAGGTTCAGGATATAGAAGGATCTGTTTTGTGGTACACTTCCAATTTTGATTGTGAGATATCTTATCACGATGACAGCTGGGCATTGTTAAAATTTGATAATATCGCCCTAGCATTGGTACTTCCAAGCCAACACCCTAACCACTTTGCTGTTACACGTGATGATATAACACTTTTTGGCACACCTGTGCCACACCGCGATGGTACCAGCTCTGTCTATATTGCAGACCCTAGCGGCAACAAAGTAGAAATGCTGAAGCTGAGGGATTAAACATGAAACTAGAAAAAAACGTATTGGGTCGAGAATTGTTACTTCACTGCAATTCACCAAAAACTGGTTTTTACCGAGATGGTTATTGTCGTACCGGTAATTTGGATACAGGCAGCCATGTCATAGCCGCTATCGTTACACAGGAATTTTTGGAATTTACTAAGTCACGTGGCAACGATTTACAGACACCTAGCCCTATGTATGACTTCCCTGGATTAAAAGCTGGTGACAGGTGGTGTATTTGTGCTTTGCGCTGGAAAGAAGCACATGAAGCTGGATTTGCTCCCCCTGTGGTTCTGGATGCAACACATGAAAAGGCGCTTGAATATATCCCTCTTGAAATACTGAAACTTTATCAGACACAATAAATCAGGCATCTGCAAAAGGTTTGGTGCATACGACAACTGTTGCTCATTTTGCCTCACGTGAGTACCGAGGATAAACAATGCAATAAGAGCAAATGCTATGGATGTTTTTATTATTTTACAATAGTTTTGGCGATTTCATTTGCCAAACTCACAGCATTCAACCAAACTTCTTCAATGCGCGAGGTAGAGCACCAATCGCTGGTAGCTGAAATCTTTTGAATGGGATCAAAGTAAAAACCCGATTTTTCTGTCTCATCCACAATAGCGTATTTCCAGCGATGTGTTGCAATATAATCCGCATTATCACAAGCAATCCCTGAAACGGCTTCAAATTGTGCAAGCAGAAACTTCTGTGCTTCATCTATATCATCATCGATATGTGCATCAGCCCAGTTATTACGTGAATGTGCAACAATCGCAGTCAGATTTTGATTCCTTCCGGGCTTGCTAGAATTAATAGAAATCCATTTAATCGGATTATCACGCACCTTAGCTGCTATCCATTCTTGGTCAAATGTCTGGTTCAATCCAATCATAAGAGAGTAACAGCCTTGCATGCGCGCCCTATGAATGGTTGCATTATCTGGTAATGCAGTTTTAAATAACATCAGTGTTTGCGGAGACGGTGCTGTTGAAATTACCCAGTCATATTCCCCGAGCATATTACCTTGCTTATCATGCAATACCCATACGCCAGAGTGCTTTTGCCCAATCGGTGCAACTTCTACAGCGACATGTAAATCAATCCCCTCTGCCAGTTTTTTGCACAAGCTATTCATGTTTGGCATAGCTACTAAATGTGGCTCAAACCATAGGCGTTCTGTAATTTTCTTGCCCAGTTCTAAGTTAACGACTTTGCCGCTCCACTCACCGATTATTCCGTTTTCTATATATGGCTTTAGGAATGACTGAAATTCTTTGGTGCGTGCGGTGAATGTGTGAGTTCCATGGTCAAAACAAAATGGATCAGCATAGCGGGTGCTCATACGACCTCCTACGCCACGAGCTTTTTCATATACCACTACATCGGCATAGTCTTTTAAGTATTGTGCCAATGTAAGCCCAGAAATACCAGCACCTATGATAGCTATTCTCTTGTTCATACAATCACTAAGAGCGTAACAAGGCATAGAATAACGATAGTGGTTGCGTTTCTACGCAAGCCATAAAACCATTGTGGTAGTATTACTGCATTACGCAATTTGAGGTCAAGCGTAAGTAAATATAGAAAGCACAAAATCTGTAATAATATTGTGATTAGTGGATTTGGAAAAAGCAAAGAAGCCCATCCAAGCAGTGCAGTAATATTGCTGGTAATAAGCAAATTATGTGGGCATTTTTCTGCAAAAAAGAGATACACAGCCCAGTGGATACCAGACAAAAATGAAATAATGATCGAACTGTAAGTTAATACAACAAACAAGAAATTAAGGCCATCAGTAGTAAAATAAATTAATAATGCAGTTGCAAAGAGTGGTAATGTGCCACTATAAGTTAGAATCTTTGCAAGTGTGATAGATCTTTTTGTCATTGCAATTTCTTATTTATCAGTGCATCACTTCATTTCAGCACATATTTTTTCATACTTTATTCGCTAAGTAAATGGACTACAACAATAGTACAGATCTTTTTATGCATATTAACTTGATTGATTGAATGAAGTATACAAGCAGATATTTCTCATAAAAGCAATTTCTTTGATTGATTGTGGTTTTAGATAGTGGCGCGCCCGGAAGGATTCGAACCCTCAACCTTATGATCCGTAGTCATATACTCTATCCAGTTGAGCTACGGGCGCATTTAATAATGGCGTGCCCTCAAGGATTCGAACCTTGGACCCACAGCTTAGAAGGCTGTTGCTCTGTCCAGCTGAGCTAAGGGCACCATTGGAATGGAAGGTAATATATTACATCACCTTCTATAAGTCAATCACCATATCTCATAAAATACAAACAAGATTCTTCAATCTTGCATTTTGAGGTGTTTAATATAATAATCTAGCAAATACATTCCGCAATTTTATAAAATGAATAAGAATAAAATAAACGAAATTTTCGAACGATTTTCTATAAACAACCCCTCACCCAAGGTTGAGCTAGATTATACATCGCCATATACATTGTTAGTA
>JAJTIA010000060.1 GCA_021299995.1 Candidatus Jidaibacter sp.
AAAGTTTGGATTTGAAATCGTGTTTGTGCCGAAAGCGTCAGTCGCAGAACGCTTGGCTTTTATTTTGGAAAAAGTATAAAAATGCATCTCAAATCATTAATCTTACTGATATATATTTCACACATCTCACCAGCAGACTGAGCGTATATTCATATCAATATAAAAAAAGCGCCAGGAATATGGCGCCTTCTTTATATAACAATCGATTTAAGATACTACTAGTTACGTGAATAAAATTCCACTACTAAATTTGGCTCCATAACAACAGGGTATGGAACATCTGCCAATACAGGAACTCTGTTATATGTAACAACTAATTTTTCAGAATCAACTTCGATATATTCAGGGATCGAACGCTCTTTAGAAGCAACAGAAGTTTGAAATGTAAGCATTTGCTTAGATCTTTCTCTTACTTCCACAACTTGACCAGCTTTCAGGTTGTATGTTGCTATATTAACTCTTTTACCATCAACTAAAATATGACCATGGTTGATAAGTTGTCTTGCTTCGAACACTGTTTTAGCAAAGTTTGCTCTATAAACTACAGCAAGCAACATAGATTCAAGTAAACCAATCAAGTTTTCACTTGTATCACCCTTGCGTCTTGCAGCTTCTTTATAAACGCTTCTAAATTTCTTTTCTGTGATATCACCATAGTACTTTTTAAGTTTTTGCTTAGCAATTAACTGATCACCATAGTCTGTACGTTTTTTGTAGCCAGAAAGACCATGTTGGCCTGGAGGATAATTTCTACCGTTCACAGGATCTTTAGCCCTACCCCACAGATTAACACCTAAGTGCCTACTGATACCATATTTTCTATTGTTTCTTTTAGTCACGAAAACCCAACAAAATGTTATAATAAACTATATTTACGCATTTATAATTGGTGATCACATATTTGTCAAGAAAGCATTTTGCAAAACATTTATGAAAATCCTTATATTTTATATACTATAGCTATCTAGCATCTAGCCTTTCAGACTCTTAAAATCAACAAAGTGATATTAGTGTTTGCATCAGAGGTCGAATTTTGGTAAAATGCTCTCAACTAAAAACTGAAACTTTGGTCATCTTTTTGTTGCGCGAAGCAAAATTATCGTATAGCAACACGACCACTTAGGTTTTTGGTTTAATTAATTAGGAGCATTTATGAACGATATTGAAACAAGAGTGACCAAACTTATCGCTGAACATCTAGATGTAGATCCATCTAAAGTTAAGCGCGAAGCAAAATTCACAGATGATCTAGGTGCAGACAGCCTTGATCAAGTTGAGATGGTAATGGCTTTTGAAGAAGAATTTGGTATTGAAATTCCTGATAATGAAGCTGAAAAGATTGCTAAAGTAGAAGATGCGATCAAATTTATTGAAGCTCAGCTTCAAAAAGCTGCTTAATTAATCAACCCGATCACAGGGGTCTGAATGCGCAGAGTAGTTGTAACAGGTATAGGTCTAGTATCCCCATTAGGAGCTGACCTTTCTTCATCTTGGTCTAGGCTAGTTAATTCTGAATCTGGTATACGCCTTATACAATCAGATTTAATGGATACAACTGACCTTGCCACAAAAATTGCAGGCATTGTGCCTTATAAACCTGAGCAATATGGCTTGGATTTAGATGCATATGTCCCACCAAAAGACCAAAAAAAGATGGACCGCTTTATACACTTCGCAATGGCTGCTGCTGATCAGGCGATTGCAAACTCTGGCTGGGAAATCAAAACAGAAGAAGATGCTGATCAGACTGGTGTTATAATTGGCTCTGGTATCGGTGGTTTAATTACAATAGAAGATAGTGCAATTACTTTGCACTCAAAAGGTGCAAGACGAGTATCTCCCTTCTTCATACCATCTAGCTTGATTAATTTAGCATCTGGCCAAGTATCCATGAAATATGGATACAAGGGTCCAAACCATTCTGCAGTGACAGCCTGTGCTACTGGCGCACACTCTATTTCTGATGCTGCTCGTATGATCATGATGGGCGAGTTGAACGTTGCGATCACAGGCAGTGCAGAGAGCGTGCTTTGCAGACTAGGTGTTGCTGGATTCAATGCATTACGCGCATTATCTACAGCAAATGATCACCCTGAGAAGGCATCTAGACCTTGGGATAAGGCGCGCGATGGTTTTGTTATGGGTGAAGGCGCAGGAATTCTGGTATTAGAAGAATATGAACACGCGAAAAATCGTGGTGCAAATATATATGCAGAAATCGTTGGCTATGGCTTAACTGGAGATGCTTATCACATGACAGCTCCAGCCGAAGATGGTGATGGAGCATACCGTGCTATGAAGCGTGCTCTTTCTATGGCGTCTGTATCACCTGCACAGATTGATTATATTAATGCGCACGGTACAAGCACTCCTATGGGAGATGGCATAGAAATTATAGCTGTAAAAAGATTATTTGGCGAGAAGCCATCACTCTGTATGTCATCTACAAAGTCTGCTATTGGTCATCTTTTAGGAGGCGCAGGAAGCGTTGAGGCAATTTTTTCTATAATGGCAATGCAGTATTCTATAGTACCACCGACTCTTAATCTTGACAATCCAATGGAAGAAGCAGAAGGTATAGACTTAGTCCCACATACTGCAAAAAAACGCAGGGTGGACTATGCACTATCTAATTCGTTTGGATTTGGTGGCACAAACGTTTCATTATTATTCAAAAAGGTATAGTTTATGAGCCTTAGCATCGTTAAATCACTATTGATATTCATAGTGGTTATAGGTGCTTTACTAGGGTCATATATATATTATCAACTTTTTGTATATACAAACCCTGCAACATCATTAGTTATTATACAAAAAGGTGCTTCTAGCGCTCAAATTGCAGATATTTTAAAAGAAAACAAGGTGATATCAAATACACTAGTTTTTAGGGCAGCATCACTCTTGATAACTATCTACAAAAAACGCTACATCATTCCAGGCGAATACGAAATGCCTGAAAACATCAACTCTGTTGGCGCATTAAAAAAGATGTTATCTGGGCAGCGAGTTGTACGTAAAGTCACAATCCCTGAGGGCCTAACAGTAAAGCAGATCTCCGAAATACTGGAAAATAGCTATGGCCTGTTTGGAAAGTTTGAGCTGCGCATGGACTGTAGCCTTATGCCAGACACTTATTACTATTTTTATGGCGATGAACGTGAGTCGATCTTTAAACGCATGGAAGTAAGCTTTAAGGAATATATAGACTCAGTATGGGAATCCAAAACCACAAAACTAGATAATGTGCTCGACGTGATCACCTTAGCATCCATCATAGAAAAAGAGACAAGAGTACCAGAAGAGCGTGAGATTGTGAGCTCTGTATACACAAATCGCATAAACAAAAACATGCTTTTGCAGGCTGATCCAACAGTGATATATGCAATAACCAACGGATATGGATATCAGGAAAAAGAGCTCACTTTAGATGATTTAAGATTCCCATCTAAGTTCAACACATACGTATCTCATGGACTACCACCAAATCCAATTTGTTGCTCAGGCAAAGCAAGCATTAAAGCTGCATTAAACCCCTCAAATACAGACTATATCTTTTTTGTTGCAGATGGAAAAGGAGGTCATATATTCGCGAAGGACCTAGCAGACCACAATAAAAATGTACAAGCTTATAGAAAAGCCAAAAAAGAAGCGCGATCAAATTAAATAATGATAAAAAAACAATTAACACATAGGAATTAATTGTTTTTTATGAAGAATTATTGTAAAATTAGTTAAATATTTAAAAGCAAAGCGATTATGTTACAGGACCTTGAGAAGAAATATAATAAAATCATTCAAGCCATAGATGCTGACGGTGCATCTAGCTTTGATGGTGATGATCTTGAATATTACAAGGAATACTCCACCTACAGAACAAGCAAGAATTTCTCTAGAACCCCACTTTCACATTCTGTATCTAAAAAATATAAAAACCTTCAAATCATAAAACTTTTAGTACAACACCATACAGACCTTGCTAAAGAAGAATATATCGCTAAAGAGGCACTATTGATAGGATTAATATATGGGGATGAGGAACTAGTGAAAACATTAGTAAATCTCAATATATATCTTTTTAATACAGATAATTTTTACGTCGCGGATCATTTTAATGGCACTACAATTGATAAAACCCCGGTTGCTAAACAAATCGATAACCAAAACCCATTTCCTCAGACTAAAGAATATCTCTTAAATTGGGAGCTATATATCGCATTATATTATGGGCATATAGAAATAGCAGAATTCTTAATAGGCAAAGGTGCTAATATTAATGCAATAAATAAAGATGGGGATACGCTGCTTCATATTGCTGTTAAAGAAGGTAATAAAAAAATTGCTAAATTTTTACTCAATCAAGGTGCTGATATTAATGCAGCAAATAAAGATGGGGATAGGCCACTTCATATCGCAAGCAAAGACAAAGTGAGTCTTAAAACGTTAGATATATTATTAAAATATCATCCAGATCCCTTAATAAAGAATACACTTAATAACACGCCTATTGAATGTAGAACTAAGATCAATATCAAAAACAGACTTCATAGCTACTGCTTAACTTATATTACAAGCAATTATCTGTTATACACAGGCATCCCCACTTTAGTTGGCATAGCTTGTTTAAAGCTAATAGAATCAGACTATACCTATTATGCTGGTTTAAGCGCATCCTTATTTGTAGCATCATGTTTATTCAACGGCACTAAATCTAAAGGTCTATGCGCTGCATCTGGATACCTTGCATCATCAGCATTATTAAGCTTTGGATCGCAATATACTGAGTATAATGCTGTATGCAACATATCTGCTGCTGTTCTAGCAATAGCCACAACCTACTATGCTGCAGCACCAGTGATAAACCATAGCACATCAATATAATCTGATTATCTTTTCTCAAATTAACTTTACGTTAACCATTTGAGACTACCATCATTATTATGAGAAATATAATAAGATGCGTGTTATGCAAAATACTCAAGACAATATAGAAAATAAAAGCCCTAATATAGCACAATACGTCAAGTCTATTTTGATTCAAGATAGTGGGTATTTTAGCCGTGCTATTCGCACTCTTACTCTCGAATCTCAACTTGAGCTTCTACAATCCACAGGCTGGGTGTCAGATGATATAGGTTCACAAGAAATAGCACCAGCACTAGCAAAAGTGGCCGCTATCAATTTATTACAAAGCATTTCAATAGATGGCAATGAGCAAGATACTCTCAGAGTTTTATTGGCACTTGAGTTTTTCTATAAAGCATTGCCAAACGGTGTGCAACCTAGCTTAAACCTTTTTGCACGCGATATGTTAAGAGAAGTATTTAAAGAACCAGAGCTGTCTGAACGATCTTCTGGGATTAAAAAGATTTTGGCACAACATATAGATTATTTGATAGATGCAGATCGGATAGAGGTATTAGAGGGAGTAATAGATTTACCTCACATGACACATCAAGATTCAAAAACCTTTATAGATACCTTAATTTTCAAAGGAGAGTTGAAAAACATCACTCCAAATATGCAATCTATGATCACCAAGCTCATCTCTAAGTTAAAAAAGCCAGAAGAAATTGAGCTACTAGAAGCGGCTCATATAGATGGTATAGATGGACTCGCTGTAGCAATAGTAGAACATAGATCTAAAACTATCTCTTTGATAGATGACACTTTAGATCAGGCTATATTCATTATGGAAATAGCATTAAAATCGCAGCATCCAGAAACAAAATCTAGAATATTATCTGCTGTTAATTCCGCTTATAACAGAGCTCCATTCTCGACATTTCAATATGATAACAAGATGTTACTTGCAACAATCAAATTCTCTAATGCTTTAAACGCATACAACATGCCATTTTTCAATGCCTGGGATAAGTATGAATTATCAGATCAATTAGTGTTTTTATATAATGATCAAACTATTTCTGCAGAAGATAAAGAGCAGGTCAAACTTTTCTATAACTCATATGTTGCAACATATCAAAACACCTCGCTTGCTAAGGATATGACTGGCTTTGTAAGCGCAACAATGAGCAATGGTATCGATGTGTACGCAGAGGAAAAAGATATAGAAAGATATGAATCAAAAGCCTTAAAGATATTAAATATATTGGATTTTGATTCTGTACATCAACTAAAGCAATCAGATCCAGATATCAACCTTATGAGCATCATGGTAAAATTCTTTGTAAAAGCTGCAGATGGTATGGTCTCTGACCCATCTAAAGCACATTACATAAAAAGTTTTATGAAATCTTTAGATGCTATAAGAGAACATTCTTCAAAACATCTAGACATTGCAAATGAAATAATGCCAGAAAAAACACCATCATTACTAAGCAAAATCTTTTCAAAGATTGTTGGCTCATCGGATGTTGGATCACGAGAAAGATAGAGAACCAGCTTATCTTTGCTTGCTATATCTAAAGCATTATAAAAGTAATGCGGCTATACAATTGAATTTTTCTCTTTAAAATACTGTATGCATAATCGTTTTGCGGCGCTTGTGTTAGCTGTAGGGTCGCCACCCCATGAGCTGCCCCTGCAAGGATTCTTCTCACAATAGCGTATCATTTTTATACTGCTTTATCTAGAGTGCACATGTAGAGCACATTATCTGGTAAACTAACTTAAAAAATGCTAGCATTCATCTAAATTCAAAATATTTTGCACATTATTCTTTTCCTCAGCTTAATTTTCCTGCAAAGTCCGTCACCTCTGCACAAACCTTAGCAAATATGCTTGGTGTAAAACAATGCCCCATCTCTTGTATTTCAACATATTCAGATTGGCTGATAATATGATGCAAGGCCCTACCATGCTCTACTGGTAGAATTGAGTCTTCTAAACCATGTAGGATCAGTGTTGGTTGCTTTATTGTATGCAAAGATTTATGCAGATCACACGATTTTGCTAAAGCAAATGCGTGGTTATGTATATGATGCTTACTTTTCAATCGTTTTAAAATCCTCCCTTCAAAAACACGTACTTCTTCTAAGTGCTCTGGTACAGAGATTATACCTTTAAGCGCCGCTAAATACTGATTATGAGCATCTTCTGGAGTTTCAGCTTTAACATCTAATATGGTCTGATAGTATTTTAAAATATTCGGGTCAGAAGCTGGCAAACCAAGGTGATATGTATCACGGCCCTCAAAACCTTCTATAAATACAAGGTGATTAGGCGAAGACATGATACAAATCAATGCAAGAACCTTAGCTCTATAGTTTATGGCTGCATTTTGGGCAATAAAACTCCCCATAGATGCCCCACAAAATATTGCTTTTTCTACATTATAAGCATCCAATATTGCAATCGCATCGGATGTTAAATCACTTAAATAATATGGATGCTCTTCGTATACAACACGCGATGATTTTCCTGTATCACGATGATCATACCTGATCACAAACAATCCATTATTGGCCAATGCTTCGCAAAATGCTGTATCCCACATCACTCCTTGTGCTGTTGCACCCATGATTAATAAAATCGGGGTACATTTTTCAATACCATAATGCTCAGTGTAAATTGAAAGACCGCCGTACTCTATTATCTTACTGCCCATTTTATAAATGTGTGTTAGTTGAAACTAATGGAAAACTCTGCCCTTTAAATAGGCCTTCTATATGGATCAACTTGCCGCTAAACCCGCGAGTCACTATATTAACTTCGTTTAGCATTTCTCTGGCTATATCCATACTGCGTTTCCAATCGCCTTCAAGCCCATCGATATTACCTGGAAAATTTGTATCATACACAACCTCTTTTATCCCTGCTTGTATGATAGATTTTGTGCAACGCGAGCACGGCAACCAAGTTACATATAATGACGAATCTTTTGACGATACTCCATTTAATGCACAATGCAAAATCGCATTTTCCTCAGCATGGTTAACAGCCAATAGCTTGTATTCTCTGTCTTCATATCTATAGTTTCTATCTGCAATACCCCGTGGTAAGCCGTTATATCCTGTAGAAATAATCTCTTTATTAGGTCCAACTATCACAGCTCCAACCCTTGTAGATGGATCTTTACTCTTCATAGACACAAGATATGCCATGGTCATAAAATATTCATCCCAGTCAAAGCTATGTAACATTTTTTATTAAATATTTAGTTCTGTTCTCATTACTGTAACAGCTTCTCCAGAAATTAAAACCCTATTTCCTAAATTTTTGCATTTTAATACTCCGCCACGAGCAGATGCTTGCTGCGCTATCATCTCGTCTTTACCAAGCTTCTTTGACCAATATGGTATCAACCTTGTATGTGCAGATGCACAAACTGGGTCTTCATTTATGCCAACACGCGGTGCAAAATATCTTGAATGAAAATCAAATTCCACTCCTTTCGCTGTCGCACTCAATGCCCTGCATTCTATTTTCTTCAGCTTTTCTAGATCTGGCGCCAACAACTTTAAATCCTCTAAAGATTCAAACTCCATAAAATAGCAATTTTCTGCAAACCCTGTAAAAACTGGCTTAACATTAATTACATCCTTCAGTTGCTGAGATAGGTCTACTGGCTTCACTTCATAACTCGGGAAATTTAGCTCATACCACGAACCAGTTTTTTGCGCATATATTTCCCCTACCTTACATTCAAATGTTACAGATGTTTCACTTGCAACACCATGTACAGAGCATAAAATATGCATAGATCCGATGGTCGCATGCCCACATAAAGGAGCCTCTGAACGCGGCGTAAACCATCGTATTTTATAACAATCAGCTCTAGTTTGCTCAATGAATGCGGTATTGGCATAATTCAGCTCAGCAGCTATATTTTGCATTAGATCTTCAGATGGCATCTTAGCAACTACGCAAACACCAGCTGGATTCCCTTTAAAGGGCTGATTTGTAAATGCATCTACCGTGTAAATAATCATCTAAATGTCTCTCTTTATAATATGATGAA
>JAJTIA010000040.1 GCA_021299995.1 Candidatus Jidaibacter sp.
ATGACAATGAGGTGCGCGAAAATGACAAAGACATGTGTATTACAATATCTGTATTTACTTACATAATAAAAAATGCAAGATTTTGATTACTTAAATAAATGTAAATCAAGATGCGTTATTTTCCTCTCACTCTATGTCATCCCCGTGAAAACCCGGATCCAGCATCTGTACTATTTTTAGATTCCCGCCTCCGCGGGAATGACAATGATGCATGCGGGAATGACAATAAGGTGGCAGTAATGACAATAAGGTGGCAGTAATGACAACAGGGTAAGCGGTAATGACAAAGACATATGTCTGACAATATCTATATTTACTTACTCCGTAGGCCCTTACATCTATACATCAAAAAGCTTTCGCTATTCCAAAAACAAGCGCCCGAAATGATGTCAAAAGCACTGCAAAATACACGAAGAAAAGCCCAAGCAGTATCTGCACATATTGCGCTTCTTCAACCGCAAGCGTTGCTATCATTATAAGTGGTGCAGTAAATGGAAATGCTATAACAAACAATCCCATTTTGTTTGCACAGAGCATAGAAAGCAAGCTTAGCATCATAGTTACAGCGCAGTATCCAGCTATATAAACACTATATACGGTCGCATGAGAGATCAATAAGTCGGTAGACACATCATACCAAAGCACAGACAATAAGATGGATACAGCAAATATCAGCAATGAGTACAGTACAAAAAATATGTATTTAGCAATACAAATGGCAGATGCTTCAAATCCGCTTGTTATTAACTTTGCTATAAACCCTGTTTTAAAGTCCCGCTCAAATAGGTTAGAACCTATCATCATGCCTGCAAAGATTTGTACAGTATATAAAAGCGCTGTAAAATACTTAGGCGCAATTTGCGATGGCCCAACTGCTATGTGAAATATCAACAGGCCAATCACCGCAAAATATATCGCAGAGAGAATATCTGATGCTGATCGAAAGCAGTCTACAAATTCTGATTTTATTAATGCGTAAATTTGATGAAGGCTGTTCATGCTTAATATACGTAATCCTTTAAATCTAGATTTATTACATTATGCATACTCTGATCTGTATGTGAAGTCATAAGAACAATCCCATCATTTGCGATGTGTGCTGCAATTGTATTGGTCACAAGCTCTTTGCCTGCATCATCTAGGTTGGAGTAAGGCTCATCCAAAAGCCATACTCTCTTGCACGAAAGCACAACAATGGCAAACGCTAAGCGCTTTTTATTACCCATAGAAAGATTATTAGCATAGACATCCATATAGTCGTCCAATCCACAATTTCTGCGGACTGCAGGTATAATAATCTCGCAGCCAAATTTCTTAGCCCAAAACTCTAGATTTTCGTTCACAGTCCACAACTCTTTTAAGCCTAAATCATGACCCATATATGCGATATCTTTGTAGTACATAGAAATATCATTTGTAATACACTCGCCATTTATCATGATTGTTGATTTATTAACATCCCGCAAACCAGCAATTGTCTTGAGAAGCGTGGATTTCCCTATACCATTAGAGCCAAAAACGTTTACCCAGGCACCACCAAAAAGTGTGATACTTACGCCCTTTAGTAGAGGTGCCTCGTTTATTGTTACTCTAAGATTATGCAATGTAAGCATTAAACCTTTTTCTCTTCTTTATATTGCTCATACAGCTGAGCGTATTCTCCGCCTTTTGCAAGCAGCTCTGAATGGCTGCCAGATTCTTTTACCCTACCATCTGATACAACATATATCAAATCTGCAGTCTCTATTGTAGAAAGCCTGTGCGCAATAACAATAGTTGTTCTACCTTTTTTCAAGTACTCTAGAGCCAACTGTACCTGCTTTTCAGATATTGTGTCTAGCGCAGATGTAGCCTCGTCTAAAAGCAAGATTGGTGCATTTTTTAAAATCGCTCTCGCGATTGCTATACGCTGCCTTTGCCCACCAGAAATCTTCAGGCCTTGCTGACCTATCTGAGTATCGTACCCATCTGGTAGATCTGTTATAAAATCATGTGCAGCTGCAGCCATTGCAGCATCTATTATCTCTTCTTCTGTCGCATTGAGCCTACCGTACCTGATATTCTCACGGATTGTATCATCGAACAATGTAACTTCTTGACTCCCAAGGGCGATAGATTCACGCAGGCACTTGAGCCTAATTTTTTTGATGCTATTGCCATCTAGTTGTATATCTCCATAATCTGGGTCATACATACGCTGCAACAAGTTAAAAATCGTTGTTTTACCGCTACCAGAGCTACCAACAAGGGCTATTGTTTTGCCTTGGGGTATATTTAAATTAACGCCTTCTAATATCTTTTTGTTAGATTTATATGAAAAATAGACATTAGAAAATTTTATGTTGTATGTTTTAAAATGCGTAGGTTTCACATTTTTGTTATCTATGATCTTTGGAGTCTCATCAATCATAATAAATAGTCTACGAGATGCAGCAATACCTTCTTGTAGCGATGTGTTTAGGTTAGACAAAGTTTTTAACGGCTTATATAGCATCAAGAGCGATACAATAAATGAAAAGAAAGCACCAGGTGTTGTTTGCTCTGCAATTACTTGTGAACCGCCATACATTATGATGATAGCAACAGCAACGGCTCCTAAACTCTCCATAATTGGAGATGATAAAGACTCTAAATACACAGCTTTTCGGTATATCTCTAAGAATCTATCAATAATTCTGCTAGCCCTAGTCACTTCGTACTCTTCGCGGCAATAAGACTTAATAATCTTAGCATTTTGAAATGTCTCATCCAACCGCACAGTGAAACCGCCTAACTCTTCCTGCATGTTTCTTGCAACCTTACGCATTCTTTTACCAAGTTTACGTAACGGGAAAAGCGCAAGTGGAAAGATAATTACCGCTATCAATGTTAGCTCAACGCTTTGATATATCATTACACCAAGCAATCCAAATATAGTAAAGAACTCAACAATCACTCCACTGATCACATCTGTTATTGTCTTACGCATGGCATTTATGTCATTTGTAAAACGCGATATCAAATTGCCTGATGGATAGTCTGATAAAAATTTCATATCAGCATATATAAGGTGAGAATAAAGCCGCAGCTGAACTTCTGTCAGGATCTTCTGCCCTATATTTTTGAGAGTAGTAGATTGATAGAATGTTGCAACACCCTTGATAACAGCATTGATCACCACTCCAAGAGGCACCAAATAAAGCATCTTATGATTCTTACTTAAGAATATCTCATCCAATACCGGCTGCATCATCCATGCGTTGACTGCTGTTGTAATAGATACTACCAACATGCATGCGATTGCGAATATAATGGTCTGAGATTTTGATTTTACATGCTCTGTAAACAATCTAGACAACAAATAAAACCCACTGTCATATTTGTTTTGAGATGGAAAATCAAATTCTCTCACAACAGACCTCTTTATTTTAATCTACAATCTTTTTCCAAATCTCTTTTAAAAGTGATTGGTTGTGCTTTCTACGATCAGCCATTTCTTTTTCAAAATTTTCACCGTTAATATCACCCTCCATATCCATCTTTGGTGCAGTTACTTTTTTCTGATGGCCGCCAGTTCTTTTCACCTTATTGCTCTTATGATTTCTGCGATTGTTGCTACCTGCTTCATGATCAGAAAAATTTTGCTCTGGCTGCTTCTCTGATTGATCTTCAAAGTTAGGCGCCTGCTGATTTGCATCTTCATTACGCCTTTTGTGCTTAAACTTAAAGTTCTTAGCGCCCCTATTGTTATTATTATTTCTATTAGGCCTAAATTCCTCTTCAGGCTCGTCCTTTCTAACTTCAATATCAACATGATCAACAGTAGATAAAGCCTCTTGAGAGTCGGAATCTTTTTTGAGCTTCTTATACTCTACATAAAATCCATCGCCACCAGCAGTTTCATCGGTTTCGAATAGAATTTTACCACTAAATTTTTCATCTAACTTAACAATCTCTGCTCTTTTGCTGTTTAATATATAAGCTATCAATTGTGCAGATGCGGATACTACTATTTCATCTTTATCTTTGTTTTGTGCGACCTCGTTTTCCAGAGCACGCAATACAGCAATGGAAGATGGCTCTAGCTGCCTAATTCTGCCTCTACCAACACAGTGCTCACATACCTCTGTGTTAGACTCTACAAAGCTTTGTCTTAAGCGTTGACGAGACATCTCTAACAATCCAAATGCACTAATTCTGCCGATTTGTATCTTTGCTTTATCTAACGATAATGCATCTCTTAAAGCTCTTTCAACAGCGATACGGTTTTTAGAATCTTCCATATCGATAAAGTCTATTACTATCAAGCCAGAAAGATCACGCAATTTGATCTGCTTACTAATTGTAGACGCCGCTTCTAAGTTTGTTCTAAGTGCAGTATTTTCTATGTTACGTTCAGACGTAGATCTACCTGAGTTTACATCTATTGAAACCAATGCTTCTGTTTGATTGATAACTATGTAACCACCCGAAGAAAGTGGAACTTGTGGGCTATATAACTCACTTATTTTTTCTTCAATACCAAATTTTGCAAACAAGTGAGGCTTTGTATTATGCTGTACAACTTTATGCACATGCTTAGGAAGCAATGCACCCATAAAGTCTTTCACAACTTGATACGCTTCTTTACCTTCTACTGCAATCTCATCAATGCTGTTATCGTAAATATCACGCACAGCTTTCTTAACTACATCACCTTCTTCATGTATAAATGTAGGCGCAATAGATTTGACAGTATGACCACGTATGTTATCCCATAGAGTTCTTAGATAGCCCAAATCTCTCTTAACTTCTAACTTTGTTTTAAAGGCACCAGCAGTTCTGATTATCACAGATCCTGTATCCATTTCAGACGTAAGCTCTTTAGCAACATGCTTTAGTCTTTCTCTATCTTCTGCATCTGCAATTTTTTTAGAAACACCACCGCCTTTTGTTGCATTTGGCATGTATACACAGTATCTACCAGCAAGCGATATATAAGTAGTAAGAGCAGCTCCTTTGTTTCCTCTTTCTTCTTTATCAATTTGCACCAAAAATACTTGATCTTTTTTTACAACTTCTTGAATTTTATAACGCTTGTAAAAATCCGGCTTTTGATAATCTTCATCATCACTCATTTCCACGCCTTGTGGCCCAACAAGAGTTGCTGGCTCAACCTCACCCTCTGCAAGCTCTTGAGATTCTTGATCTTCTGAACCCTTAGCAGATTTCTTCTTCTCAGCAATTTTTTTCGCATCTGCATTACGCGCAGACATCAATTCACTAAGTAATTTCTCTCTATCTGCGACAGGTATTTGGTAATAGTCTGGATGAATCTCAGAAAATGGTAAAAAGCCATGCTTTTTACTACCAAACTCAACAAAAGCAGCTTGTAACGAAGGCTCAACCCTTGTTACTTTCGCTAAATAAATATTTCCTTTTGTAGATTTTTTATTGTTATTCTGATACTCAAACTCCTCCAAAAACCCATTATTAACAACTGCAATACGTACTTCTTCTGCAAATGCAGCGTCTATCAACATTTTTCTTGACATATCTATGATCCCTAATAGCTAAATTCATCTCAGTGTACACTGAAAATTAAAGTTAATATAATCCAATTAAGTAATTGGAATAAAAGCAAATTGGTGTTTTATATCTGTTTTTTCACAGCCAATTTGAAAAAATTCTTCAGTGCTATTAAAAGCTAATTCGCGGCTTTAGTCAACCTAAATGAATAAAATAAATACCTTTACTATCTTTACGCGACTGCATAAACCACATCAAACAAAATCTGCTTTTATTAAAATTAAATTAAAAATATTGCATATACCGCAATATTAGTTTAATCTTCACATCAAAATCACTGTAATTCATAAAAAATGGACTTTAAATTATCTCTTATCGATTCAGCTATGGTACTGACATATCTGATTTTATGCTTAGTATTCGGCACAGCAAAAAAAGTACGCGTAAAAAACATAAGGGAATTTGCTGTAGGATCTGGAAGACTTCCATTATTTGGGTTAGTAACAATGATATTTGCAACACACATAGGTGCAGGATATACAGTTGGGGGAGTGGAGCAAATCCATATATTGGGCATAGTATATGGAGCTACAGCTCTTTTGGCTCCGGTGATATGGATATTCAACGCATGGATATTTGCAGACCATATAGAAAGATTTGAAAAGTGCATCTCGCTTTCTGATATTATGGAAAAACTATATGGAAAGCTAGCAAGAAAAATCACGGTCTTCTTATCAGTGTTCGACTGTATAGGAGCTGTTGCAATGCAAGTAAGTGCATTATCATTCTTATCTTCATATTTATTTGGTGTGCACCATTTAATAGGAGTGTTTATAAGTAGCGCCGTTATTATGGTATATTTGATAGTAGGTGGGGCTAAATCTATCGTGGTAAACGATATATTTCAATTCTGCATATTTTATGTTGCCATACCATTGTTATGCGCAATCTCACTGCACGAAGCTGGAGGGTTACAAGAGATGGTAGCCAAGGTCCCAGCAGAACTAAAAGAGATCAACTTTAATGGAGTAGAAAAATGGGTTTTCATAAGCCTGGTTTTATATGCATTACTACCAGAAACATCAGCACCACTTGTACAAAGATTTTTGATGGCTAGAAACTCTACGCATCTCAAAAAATCTTTATTTTATGTAGCATTTTTAAATGTATCATTTGCAATCACAATGCTAGTGATAGGATTTACAAGTGTCGTGCTCGCTCCAGACATAGAGCCCAGCAAAGCACTTTACCACATGATCGCAACATACCTACCAGTTGGTATGGTTGGGCTATTAATCTCAGGCCTTTTGGCAATCATAATGTCAACGGCACATTCTTGGCTCAATACAGCTGCAGTTGTAATATCTGACGACATAGCACCATACTTTATAAAAGATCTAGACCCACAAAAGAAGCTATTTATAGCTAGAATTGCAGTAGTATTTGTGATGATAGGAGCTATCATCATGACTGTTGCTTGTAAAGGTATCATTGCCATTCTTTGGCTATCTGAAAACATTTGGCTGCCTGTTATGCTTGTACCAATAATATTAGGATTCAAAGGTTTCAACGCAAAGCCAATCACATTTTATGTATCAATGATAGCAGGGTTAAGCGCAACATTTACAGGTGCATTTATAAGACAAGACTTCGATACATTCACCCTATTCTTGGGAATATTTGCATCTTTAATTGCATTCCTGACCACTCATCAATTACAGAATTCTAGTCTCAACAAAATATGCAGCATTCGATCATATCTCAAACAATACCTTAACTTCTCACATCAATCTGATAATTTAAAACACGTCTTGTATGATGAAACATTTTTCAACACCAGCAAAAGCGTAGTATTCTGGGGCTTCATATTCTTCCAATACATACCTTCAATGTTAGAAGCCTCACTTTCTGGAGTTATCACAGATCCAATCCAAATGTCTTTAAGAAGCTTACCTGTTTTGCTAGTAGTAATATTTATGACACACGAATATTGGAATCACGAACTCAAAGCCAAGTGTATGATGCCCCTATGGAACTTCATACTTTTTTACACATTATCATTCAATGCGATATTGATGCTTATGTTAAACCAAAACAAGATCATATGGGCAACCAATCTAATGATTAGCTCTATTTTATTGGCGATGCTACTAAATACTCGCAGAGCATTTATAATGCTATTATTAGGACTAATATTCTCCTTTACAATAAAAACTCTATATACATTTTCCGAAGCGACAATACATCTGTCTCAATTTGATAGCAGCATATTAGCGTTAAGTTATGCAGCAATTTCAATTGGATTATCAATTGGATTAATATTATCGCTCAATACAGTATTCTCTCACGATATAATAGCTAAAGACGAGGAAATCAGATGTATAGCCCACGAAGCAAAAGCACCGTTCGCAACTTGCTACACCAACATATCTTCTATTGAGGAAATGATTTCATCATTAACATTCAATGCATCTTCTCACGCAAATCTCTCCAAAGATGATGTAGACCACATCTCTTACGCCCTGGGTAAATTAAAATCGATATGTACAGAAGGAATACAGTCTATCTCAAGCATATTACACACGAATACTGCAATTATAGAGCCGATAAACCTGAAGGAGCTGATAGACTATATAAAAAGAAAGATAGGTGAATCACGTATCAATAATGATATAAAAGACGACATTTTTTTTAACGGGTATAAGATTAGTATACAAGTCGCGCTAGAAAACATTTTAAAGAATGCATCTGTACATTCCAAAGCATCAGAGATAAAGGTCTACACTTCAAACGATTTAATCATCATAGAAGATAACGGTATCGGGATCGAAAACAGAAATCTTAAAAGTATTTTCACCGATGGAAACACAACATCAGAAAGCGGAACCGGCTATGGCCTTGGTATAGCAAAACGCCTAATAGAACAGCATGGTGGAGCTGTGTACATAGACTCTGAACCCAAGGCATATACGAGGTTTACTATCAATCTCAATAGGCTCTATTCTCTTAGCGAAAATACAGGCGAATCAGGTTAAAGCTGTTTAATCGCTTGAATTCGCTCGATAATTATTGTAAAATTGCGGAAATAATATAAAAAAACATGTTCAAATGCTAAGCCGCCTTACATCGCAACTTACCGAATTTAGCCTAGATGTCTTCACAGATGCTGATGCTTTAGAGATAGTAGAAGAGTTAAAGCACAATAAAGAGATAACATCTTTAACAATAAACATACGTGGCTTTATAACTCAGCAAAGCATCAGATCTATATACAATCTTGTTATTTCAAACAACAACATCTCAACATTCAACTTGGATTACATTCTTTCAATAGAATTAGTGGCATTACATTCATTAATTCAAGTACTATTAGTACAGAGAAAGAAAATACGGGAAGACAACGTATCAAAATATAGAAATGATCAATATGTCTTAACAAGATTCAATAACGCAAAATACGTAAACACACTCCCACCCGAAATAGCAAAAGATATAACAACATACCTTCTACCAAAAGAGCGTGGAGACCTTGGAATTGCTGTTGGCTCTAGAATAAATGACCCAGATTATTCTAAGCTATCTAGTACACTTCAGTATATTCAGGATATCAAAAAGCGTGATAAAGCATCAAATACAATAGACCAGTTAGGCTTTATGTATAATAAAGCTTTAGCCATAAGTGGGGTATCTGTTCTTAACACACTATTTGGCCCAGCAATATTTCCTACACTTATTCCTATCGCTACACTAGAAATATGTGAATTCTTGCTACAGTCTAATTACAAAAAAACGAAGTGTGATTATATAAGCGCTATATTTTCTGTCTTTAAGTTGAGTTATACCGCATTATATTACCTTGCTTATACATCATTTGATATCCGCCAACCTATTATTATATTGGGACACATACAGCTCATTTGTATGCCCTTATATAAAAAAAGCGATATTAGAGACGAAATAACACTCTTTTCACCTTTAAGGTCGTGGCAACTCCCTAGATACCTCATGCTATTATATAACAGTATTAGCATTCTGTATTGTAGCTTACTTACCCCTCGCGAGATAATAATTGAAACTATTTATTCTGGAATTCCCTTACGCAATCTAGAAAGCGCAGTATATGATCCAGCAATTAGAGGATTGGTGTTATTATCGCTATTAACATCGTATTTGGCTATAGAATATATCTCAACTCCAGATAAAAAGGATAAATATGATTTATTCAAGATCTCAACATCACTGCAATTCTCTTACTTTATATCACTCTCGACATCTGCATTCCTATCGTTGGATATAGCACTCGGTGTTGAATACAGTAACAACACTAAAATATTTTGCTCTGCTGTTATAGGATCTGTAATTCTTTATAGCACTTGCCACACAAATGAACCTTTGGAATTATAGAGAATTCCGCAAAAACCACAACTAACAGATATATCAGAGCATTTTAGTTGTATATCAACACGAAATGATTTATAATGCTGATCTACTAGATATTTTCAGACATGCATCCTAGATATGCTTCCTTATATACCACATGGAATTTTTGCAGCTGCATCTTGGTTGTCAGTACCATGCCTCGCGTATGTAAAGGATAAAAAATCATTGGAAGTATTAAAACAAGAATATCTAACAATCACAGCATTAGATATTCTAAGCACTATATCTTGCCGCTTTTTAGAGAATTACCTTTCAAGTCAACACACCTCTAAAAGTTATTATAACAATATATTTTTTTCAGTTGGAATCTCCAAAATACCTTTAGCACCACGTCTGTTTATTTATAAAAGCTTTTCCAAGGCGTTGCTTAGTACCGGCACTGATGAAGCACCTTCATACCACAATAAAATAACTACGGAGGCTCTTACCAAACTCTTTCAGATATGTGTTGACGATCTTTCATCTTGTATAGTCCCTAAACACAAAAGAGAAATGCCTGATAATAGGCTTGGATTTAACATCATAGAAAGCTATTTTTACAAAATTAGCATAGCTGCAATGAGACAAGCATGTCATATACCCGATAACACACCATGGAATGACAAAGCATTGGTTTTATTTGGTGAGGTCTCTACAACATGCTTAACAGAATCTATAAAAACTTTTATGTGGTATAGTAACGAACAAGATGTTTTATACTCTTTGGCAAAAATTATGGCGGTTAAAGCAAGCATTTGCATAGCATCTAAATTGATATTAGAGCCATTGGCACGGCATGTAAGAAATAAGGCAACGCCAAAAGGTTATGAAAAATATGGCGAAAGCATAGAAAAATTCTGCATACGCTCTATTAAGACATCAGCATTTAGATCATTTAAAAGCATAGAATTTCACCATTCTGACAACGCAAAAACAATATAATCTAAACCAACTATTAAATTATGTTGCAATTGGTAAGTCTAGCATGCTAAATATCTTTATAAAAATCTTATAGTATTTTTGAATGAAAAAGCTCTCAATTGCAGCACTTTTAAGCACATCTATGCTCGTTACATCATGCGGACTTAATATGAAACCTGAGCATCCACAGGCTTATGATTCATTTGAAAAACGCAGAGCACCGAGAGACAATCAGATAGCAGCAACAGGAGGTCTTGGGGATAAGTCCCCTTATCCATCTAACTTTTCTGAATTTTCTGGCAGCGTAGTTGGAAAATCATCTGAAGCGGGGCGCACTGTGCCAGACTCTAAAACTACAGGATATTCTCAAGAATCTATGATTGATTCGGTAAAATCAAAAATCAACGAACCAAAGCATCAAGACAATGTTCCTACAGCTCCTAACACATCTATACTAGACAGGCTAAAAGAAAAGTTCTCATTTCACACCATTACAGAGAGCAATCAATTTTCAAGTGCAAGAGTGAGGCCAGTAGAAAATAATACAAATATACACTTAGCATCTGTTGGCGCAACAACATATACCCAAAACGGCCAGGGTAGCGATGTAATAGGATACAATTACTACGATTTAGCAGATGAAATCAACTTGGATTCTGAAGTTTATCAAATCAAAGATCATACGCTTATTCAACTCGCTAAAAATGAACAAAGCTTTAATCCATCGGCACCACTTGTAGATGTTGATGACGCTCCTTCTTATGATGAAATAAAAAGAGAAGCCAATTTAGATGCAAAACCTCAGATAAAAGACATTCCTCCAGTTCCTAAAAGAGTAAAAGAACATAAATTCAAAAATCAAATTGGATCCCAGTCTGCAGAGCACAATGCAGCTCAAGAAAAAATTGAAGTTCGCACAATACAAAATGAAGCTAGACCTTCAGCAACAAAACCATCAAACAAAGTTGCAGCTCAGGAAACCAAGGAAAACATTGAATCTGATTATAGATTAGAAGATAGAACTGCTAGCATTGTATATATAGAAGGCAAACATGTGGTGACAGGAACATTAGGCAAGTTACGCAAATAGAGTAAAATTAAAGCCTTGTATAACAAATCAATCCAAGCCAAACCAAGCGCCTGTTTCCGAACCTATCCAGCAAGAATTAGCAAAGCATTGATTTGAAAAAAAATCGTGACAGACATCCATTGCATCAAAATTCACAGCGACTTTTGAGACGCACTTAGAACCAAAATACTTACCATCCATGCGTATTTGGCCAACTACATAATTACCATTTCCAAGAGGATATGCACTGTGATCTGAATCAACAGAATAGCACACAAGATAGCAGCCGCCCTCCCCTTTGTAATAATTAATCATAGGCACCACAATCTCTCTATAGCTTGAATCTATTTGCACTTCAGCTAAATCTCCAGATTCGGAAAGATACATCCTTGTCTCTTCTGGCAAGATATAATTTTTGTGGTCCACTGCACATATAGCATCCTGATATTGCAAGAATATCACTGCAAAAATTAACGATATAAAAAAACGCGTCATATATTCTAGAACACCATAATATACACACTATCTAACATACAAATTATTTTAACGGCAACTCTGGATTCACAGTCTTTTTACCTTTTCGTACAGAAAAATGAACCTGAGGTTGATCAACATTACCAGCTTGCCCTATAGCGCCTATGCTCTCACCCTTCTTCACAACAGCACCTCTTTCAACAACAACCTCGCTCAAATGAGCGTATGCCGTCATAATATCTTTATCATGCTTGATTATCACAAGGTTGCCATATCCTTCAACATTTTTTCCAATATACACAATTTTACCGTCAGATGCAGCAGAAACAGGAGCACCAAGTGGAGATGCGATATTCACACCCTCATTGAACTTATTGCCCACCTTACCATATCGCGCAAGCACATCACCCTCTACAGGCCACTGATATTTTGGATTATCTATAGGATTAGCAAGCTTAAATGGGCCAACCGGCTCTGAAGGTTTAGAAGATTTCTTATTATCAACAGGAGAATTATTTTTATCAATTTGACTTTCAAGCTCCATATCTGTGAGGTTATGTTCTCTTATCTCTTGCTTTTCTGGCTGAGCAGTTTCTATTATATCAAGCTTTTTCTCTGAGATCTCGGATTCAGAATAATCTGGATTAGACGGCAATGCACTAAATGCTCGCTTGCCAGAAACACCATCATTTTGCTTTGCAGAATCTTTTGTATACACATGAGCGCTTTTATCCACATACGGCGCAGGTTTTTGTGATACACATGAAGCGCACATAAACACAGAAGCTAAAGCAATATATATTTTATACGATCTCATAAAACACTCTTCAAATTAATATCTACTAGCATGAGCTACAGCATTAATTTTATTATCATCAAGCTGTGCTACCATATGACCCATTTTCCTCATATGCTCTTTAAATCTCGCAAGCTCTGTACCCTTTAAAGGCATAATCTTATGAGATTTCATCTTACTAGGATTCACCTTTTTACCATTTTCAATCACTTCATAGTGTAGATGAGGCCCAGTCGCAAGACCTGTATCACCTACATATCCTATTATATCGCCCTGCTTTACCCTACCACCAGGTTTAATATGAGATGCAAACCTGCTCATATGCGCATAAAGAGTTGCGTAGTTGGCGTTATGCTTTATTTGGACATGCTTACCATAACCTCTAGCCTGATTTTTCATAAACTCAACGTGTCCATCACCAGCAGCTAAAATAGGCGTGCCTTTTTGTGCGCTATAGTCCAGCCCCTGATGCATTCTAGAATATCCAAGCACTGGGTGTGTTCTTAAGCCATATGTTGAGGATATTTTTGCGCCATTAATAGGAGTTCTGAGCAACGAACGTTTTACGCTATTTCCTTTTGCGTCGTAATAGTCTATGCCACCGGATGGCAATTCATGCCTGTACACTTCTTTTTTATTGCCATTGAGGTTAATTGAAGCATATAAAATCTTAGGATTTTTAGCAACCTTGCGTCTAAAATCTGTTTGATATTCATACATAATTTGCAATCCATCACCCGCTTGCAAATCTCTTTGAAAATCTACATTATAGCTAAACAATGATATAAGCTGCGAAATGATTGTAGGATCGGCACCAGCCTTTCTAGCAGAAGAATATAAGCTACCATTTATAGTTGTAGAAACGAGCTTCACTTCCCATTGTAAAGGCAATGTAGTTTTCTTTGTAGAAAACGAAGCATTAGCCTGATCATATGTAGCTTCGACCTTGTGTATGTCTTGATATATGGTGACACGCTTAGCTTTTGGTTGGGAATCTTTTGCAAAATCCACAAGCTCAATCTCTATTCTGCTACCACTTCTAATATGTGAGGTTGGTACTATTCTCGCTATCGATTTCGATATATCATCTACATCAGTATCCGAAATTTGAGAAAGCTTTAAAACCTTAGATAAAGTATCGCCTTTAGCTAGGTCAACAGTTATGATACCATTAGAATCTGGCAATAGTTTTGGCCTTTCAGGCGCAGCTATTTTTTGTGCAGCTGTTGAATCTTTATAATCTTCATTGTATAGGCTTGCAATATCTGCAACCTCTTCGATGTCAAACACATCATCAAATTGAGTTGCTATAAGATACACATTAAGACATATGGAAACTACTGTTATAACCCACAACGCAACTTGGAATCTTGCTTCAAAAACACCACGGTTTAGCATACGCTTTGTTTTATTTATCAACACGTTATTTATAAGTGTGTTTTTTATATTGCGCAACACCAATTTCCTAACCATAGACCCCACACATCATTCACCAAGTGTTGCGATTCTACCGCACAGCAAAAGAAAATCAATGCTAATTACAAAAATAATTTTTCAGAAATATTAAATAAAGTGGGCAGGCTCTTCTGATTCAAACTCTTTTGCAGTCCTAGGGAACACCTTATACCGAGATATAGTGATGATCGTACAAATTAACGCTGCCATCAAGGAAATCGCTATAAAGAAACCTAGAATATCAAACTCTCCCTTGTAGTTTGCACTCACAAAGCCAATGGACAAGGCTGTTATAATAAGCCTTACAGCCTGTAACCATGCAGCCACCCGACCTTTTGCATTATGCACACTCTCTAGTGAATGCGGATACAAAAGGTTCACAACCGGCACAACACCTATAGAGAATAGCAGTACACATGCCGTGATCACCATAGGATCCATTACACCTAGCGCGCTTATTATGGTGATAGAAAAAATAGCAGCCATACAGAAGATGCATCCTATGATAAAATAATTTCTATTGCCTATAATTTTTATGAATCTACCACTCAGCAAACTTACAATACCAAAAGTTCCAGCAAGCGCCCCCTGATAAAAACCAAACTCATGTAAAGGAACACCGATATCTGTGATATACAATATTGGTGCTAATGCAATAAACACCCAGTACGGCATAACAAACAAACATATAGATGCAATATATAAATTTGCTTTTGTAGATCTTAAAATAGGAAAATAGGATTTAACAGACAGAGATACCTCCTGACGCGGAGCAGTCTCCTTTATATAGACCTGACACATCACCATGCCCACAGCGCATAGCAAGAATAAAACCACGAAGTTACCATGCCATCCAAAGTATAGATTGACATAACTACCGATAATAGGAGCCAAACTCATAGCCAATGCTATTACACCATTTAACACACCCATCAGCTCTTGCTGCTTTTCTATCGGGTATTCATCTGCAATTATCACGAAGCTCAACACAGCTGGAGCAGATACTCCTAAGCCCTGCAGGACTCTGCCTATAAGCATTATGTAAAAACTCGATGCAAATATGCAAAGCAAGCTACCTATCAAAAATATAAACATACCAAGTAAAATAACTTTTTTTCTTCCGTATTTATCACCCATATTGCCAGCTATTAAAGAGCCAACACAATACGCAATCATATTGACAGAAAGGGTCAACTCAACCAAGAAAGGGGTTAGCCCAAACTCTTTTTGAAGCTCAGGAAAGCTAGGTATAAACAAATCAACCTCAGCACCAGCTAATATACAAGTAATAATAATTGTAATAAAATTCATCATTATTTCAGCCTTAATCAAAAACAGTGGTTAGCACTATAATATAAATTTCATATAAGATCACTTATTATTAAGACTTCCATAAGCAATCTCTCTTATTGTAAATTCTGTTCTTATTTTTTTAGGATATTGTATGAAAACTTCTCACTACAACATTGCATTACTGCATCAACATCAAGCGCATAAAGAGCAACAACTCAACCTCTCTTTAGAAACAATAGATCACCTTATAAACAAGGCAATAAAATGCAGAGTATCAGAGCTCCCAGAAGATGCACAAAATGGTGATATATACTTATTCACAAAACATATGCCAAACGCCCAAGAGACAATACAAGCACGCATTAATGACAAGTGGCATGAGATAATACCGCAAGACAACATGATATTCTACGATCTCTCTCAAAAAAGTTTTATAATTTTCGAATCTACAGATTGGAAAAAAATATAGGTGTATATTTTATAAAAACTTTAAAATCTTGTACATAGGCTAAAAAACAACATATCAGTAAGAATTCAATTGAATTATAGAGTCTTTTTTGTTATAATTGGAGACCAAATGAATAAATTACACCTTTAAGATGTTAGCATCATATATAAAACGCTTAAAAGACAACAACGCAGGGCTTACTACGCTCAATCTATGGAATTACTACATAGATGCTGATGACGCTAAAGCTATTGCTGAGGCTTTAAAACACAATACATCCCTCACTCAGCTGTCTCTAAGGGGTGACAACATAGGTGATGATGGCGCTAAAGATATTGCTGAGGCTTTAAAACACAATACATCCCTCACTATGCTATATCTAAGGAGTCAAAACATAGGTGATGATGGCGCTAAAGATATTGCTGAGGCTTTAAAACACAATACATCCCTCACTCAGCTCGATCTAAGTAATAACAACATAGGCCCTGTTGGAGCTCAATATATTGCTGAGGCTTTAAAACACAATACATCCCTCACTCAGCTGTCTCTAAGGA
>JAJTIA010000066.1 GCA_021299995.1 Candidatus Jidaibacter sp.
ATCAAAAAGGTTGATATCTATGGCAATGAAAAGGTTGAAACCTCTGTTATTGAGAAACATATAGGCAATTTAGAGGGTGAAAATATATACTTGGTAGATTTAGAAGACGTAAGAAATAAAGTGTCTCAAGAGCCCTGGGTTGCACATGTGATAGTGGAGCGTGTGCTTCCATCAACTCTCCAGATACACATACTAGAGGAATCACCTCAAGCACTCTTTATCGATGGTAACGAGGCGTTTTTAATAAATCTAGATGGTAAAAAAATCCAAAAAGTAGATAGAAATTCTTATAACGATTATTTAAAAGTATCTGGGAAGAATGCAAATGTCGAATTTAAAAAATTATTGGATCTTTTATATAAATCTGTAGAACTATATCAAAACCTAGATACTATCTCGCTTCTAAATGAAAGGAGGTGGAATTTAGAGCTAAAAAACAAATCCTTAATTAAGCTTCCAGAAAAAAAACTAGATGAGGCAATTACTGCCTTTTCAATGCATTTTGCCAAACTTACACAAATAGATAAAAGATACGTGGTTGATTTGCGATTAATCCCTGATAGAATCTATATTGAATCTGAGTAATTTTCATATGGCAAAAAAGATAAAAACATCGACTGTTGCGGTGCTGGACATTGGTAGTTCCAAAGTCGTATGCTTTATTGCCAAAATAGATCCATTTGGAAGGATCAACGTTGTAGGCATAGGTCATAATGTTTCACAGGGTATAAAGGCTGGAAGAATAGCGGATATAAAAAACGCAGAAATCTCTATTGCCCAAGCTGTCGAGGCTGCAGAGCAAATGGCGGGCGAAACTATTAAAAATATCAATATCAGCATATCATCAAACAACTTGCTTTCGCAGCGTGTTGCAGCTGATCTGATGGTTACAGGCAATGAGATTAGCGATAAAGACCTAAATAGACTTGTGTTTCAGGTTCTAGATAGATTCAATGAAAAAGATCTAGATGTAGTACATAGCTTTGCATATGACTACATATTGGACGGCAATCGCGGTATTGATAATCCGCTTGGCATGTATGGAAATAATATGACAGCAGAGTTCCATGTGCTTGCGGCGTCTCCTACGTATCTCCTGAACATCAGTAATTGTATAGCGCAGTGCCAGCTTGATGTAGAGAGCTTTATATCCTCATCATATGCATCTGGCCTTGCTTGTTTAACACAAGATGAGATGGATTTAGGAGTAACGCTGATCGAGATGGGAGGTGGTATTACTTCTGTTTCTGTATTCAACAAAGGACACATGCTCTTCTCGGATGCGATACCTATTGGTGGTGTACATGTTACAAATGATATTGCTCGTGGATTCTGTACAGATTTTATGAACGCAGAGAGAATAAAGGCGCTCTATGGTACAGCTATTATGACATCTGCAGACTATGATGAAAATATCGAGGTGCCGCTTTCCTCTAATCAACATGAAACAGAAATGAATGTGCTAAAACGTTCTGAGCTTGTTGAGATAATAAGAGCGCGCTTAGAAGAAATTTTAGAGATTGCTTATAAAAAGCTGGAAGCAAGTGGTGTGCATAAATATGCAGGCAATAAAGTTGTGATAACTGGTGGGCCAACTAAGCTTTCTGGCGTCAAAGAAATGGTTGGGCATGTGTTTTCTAAAACAGTGCGAGTAGGCTATCCGGTTGAAATTGCGGGTCTAGCTGAGAGCACAAGTGGAATAGCATTTGCAACTCCAATCGGCATGTTGTTGCATCTTGCCAAAACACAGGAGCGTTCATACGGCTTTTACAAGGGTGCTGCAAATGACGCAGGCGTTGTATCGTCAATATTGAGTTGGCTTAAATCTAATTTTGGCTGATTAAATGAAGTTTGATGATATAGGCATAGTATTATCACTTAGAAACTTTCAGGAAAATGCTTTCATTATTACGTGCTTTACAAAAGACCATGGATTGGTCAAGGCCTTAATCAAACGCCCTAATCGTAAGATTATGCTTGATATAGGCATGATGATTGATATCAAATATCATGCAAGATTACCAGAGCATCTGGGTACAATAAGATACGAGATTATCAAAAGCCAAAGCCCAAATGTTGCGTTTAACAAGAACGCTATATTCGTCCTTAACTCTATGATTGCGATGCTGCACAATACGCTACATGAATTCGATATTCAAAAAAATCTCTATAGAGCGATGGAAGAGTTGATGAGATCTCTAGAGGAGAATGTGGATGATCTTGCTGAGCTTTTAAAAGACTATATTTTATTCGAGTTTGAGCTTTTAAATGCTACAGGATTTGGCCTAGATTTATCTGAGTGTGTTGCAACAGGTGATAATGATAATCTTGCTTATATCTCACCAAAATCAGGCTGTGCAGTAAGTCAAGATGCTGGTGAGCAGTACAAACATTTATTGTTTCCAATGCCTCAAATCTTTTTGGATTATAGATCTAGTGCATGTATAAACGGCTGCAAAGATGCGTTACATATCACTGAGCATTTTATAAACCAGAGAATTTTTTTTCCAAATGGTAATGCCTTGCCAGAGGCGCGTTTAAGGTTTAAAGAGTTATATAAAAATCTGTAAGCGGTTGATTATGAGGGATATAAAAAATTTAGAGATTGCAGGGAAAAGAGTATTGGTGCGTGTTGACCTCAACGTGCCTGTTCATCACGGTAATATTCTGGATTTTTCTCGCATAGATTTGATTAGCAAGACGGTGAAGTTTTTGCATGAGAAATCAGCAAAGATTGTCTTAATAAGCCATTTTGGTAGACCTGATGGAATGTATAATCCAGAGTTGTCGCTAGAATTTATTGTTCCAACACTTGCAAAAAGGCTTAATATAGATGTTTCGTTTGGTGGCAGGTTAACTGATGCAGAGGCTGTGGAAAAAACGAAAGCCTTGCAAGATGGAAGTATAATTCTATTCGAAAATCTAAGGTTCCATAGAGAGGAAGAATTGAATGATTCAAATTTTGCAAAACATTTATCATCATTTGGTGATTACTATGTGAATGAAGCGTTTTCATGTTCACACAGAGCTCATGCTTCTATAGATGCTATAACAAACTACTTGCCTGCATATCCTGGCTTCTCGCTGCTTGAAGATATAGGAGCTCTAGAAATGGTTTTGCACACAAAAGGAAAGCGTGTGGTTGCCATTATTGGTGGTAAAAAAGTCTCAACAAAATTCCCACTATTGGAGAACTTAGCAACAGTATGCAGCAAAATTATAATAGGCGGCGCTATGGCTAATACATTTTATGCTGCAAGAGGTTTTATGATGGGTGAGTCTTTTTATGAGACTAGCATTCTAGCGGCAGTGGAAGATTTTGATTGCCAACATTCAGACAAAATAATTTTGCCAGATGACTTCAAGTGTTTAAACAAAGAAAGCCTGATTTCCACATACCATTTTACGGAAATTCCTAGTGACAATACAGCGCTAGATGTTGGTGAAGAATCTGTGATGAAATTTAAAGAAGTAATCAAGCTTGCAGACATTGTGCTATGGAATGGCCCTTTGGGATATTATGAAAATGCCAATTTTAACAAAGCAACGATAGAACTTGCAGAATATATCTCGTCCCTTACAGCTGATAATAAAACAAAAAGTGTTGTAGGTGGAGGAGACACAATTGCAGCTATAAGCAAGGCAAATAACGCTGTGTTTTCGTATGTGTCGACAGCAGGCGGTGCATTTTTAGAGTATTGTGAAGGGAAGGATTTACCAGGCGTTTTAGCTCTTAAGCGTGAGCGTAAACGTAAGTAGTGGCTCTCTCTTTATCGTAAATGAAATTTCACCTTATTCTCAACGAATTGAGCACGACTAAGATAGAAGATGTAGACATAACAATTGCTGCTATAAGTGGTGTGACCATTCCCATCATAGCAAATGGTATTGAGACAACGTTATATATTATAGCTATGTAGAAATTTTGGAGCATCAGCTTTTTACTTTTTTTTGCAACCCGCAATGCTTTAATTATCGGGCTTAGCATTTCTCCATGAATTACTATATCAGAATTCACTTGAGTGAGTGCGCTAGAATTAGAAGGTGAAATTGAAACAAAGGCAGCCTTTAGTGCTGCTGCATCATTGATGCCGTCTCCAATCATCAGCACTTTATGTGTTTGGCTCATAGATTGCAAGTAGCTCAATTTATCTTGAGGCTTCATTTGAGATTGATAGCTCTTAATTCCTAGCGCATCCGCACATGCTTTAACTGGTGCATCTAGATCTCCTGATAATACTTTGATATCGGATATTGTATTTTTGAGAGTTTCTAGCACATATTGTGCATCATCTTTGATTTGATTATCGAAAAATAGCCGCACAGCTCTATCCCCTTTTTTGAACCACATTTCTGAATACAAATCCTGTTTCTCTCCAGAGGCTTGGCAAAAATCTGCATTTCCCAACCTTAATGCCACGCCATTGAGTGATGTTTCAAGCCCCATACCCTTTATCTCTACAGGTGTGTGATCAAATACTATGTTTGCCTGATGTGAGAGCGCTTTGCAAAGCGGGTGAGAGCTATAAGATGCCATAGAAGATATAATATCAAAGTCTTCTTGGCTGATCTCTAACCTGTTAATTAATGATGGATTTGTCTTTGTTAATGTGCCTGTTTTGTCGAATATAATGGCATTGATCAAGTTGAGTTTTTCAAGAGCTTCTGGGTTTTTTAATATTATTCCATCTTTGAATAAGGATCCGTTAGCAACAACTTGCACTATTGGCACAGCAAGCCCGAGCGCACAAGGGCAAGTGATAATAAGAACTGAGAGACCATATAATAATGCATCAGAGCCTTGTGATCGAATAACGAAATACCAAAGCAAAGAAGTGATGGATGATAGTATTAAAACCAGAGGTGTATATATAGATGCTACTTTATCTGCGATTTGAATATATTTGTTTTGCTTAGATTCTGCGTTTTCAATCAGCTTTATTATTTCGCCTAAGTTTGAGTTTTCACCGATAGCAGTGATTTGGATCTTGACGGTTGCACCTTCATTTAATGATCCACTTAATACAGCTGATCCAACATCTACAGATATTTGTTTAGATTCTCCTGTAATGAGGCTGTTGTTTATAAAGGATTTACCTTCAATGATAACCCCATCAGCTGGAAATTTTTCTCCAGTGTTAACTACTGCTACATCTCCTAGTACAGCTTGTGAGACAGGGATTAATGATAAAATGCCATCTTTTTCTACAAGCATGACTTTCGGTTGACTTAGTACCAAAGACTTACCATATTTTCTAGCTTTACTACGGAATTCATAGTCTAGGTATCTACCAACTAATAGGAAGAATATTAATGTAATCGATGCATCGTAATATACATAATTTTCACCACGAAAAGCATCATAAGCGCTGCCCAATGTGATTAAAAAAATTGCTATCGATATAGCTACATCCATGTTGCTGTGTCCATTCTTTAGAGCATTTATGGCAGAGACAAAAAAGGTTCGAGATGAATATATAATAGAGGGTACTGCAATCAAAGTTGCTAGTATATTGAACAGCCAAATCTCATTGGATTGCATGCTTTGATCTGCTATCCCAGCCCATACGCCCCACAGAATCATCATCATTGAAACGAATCCAAAAGAGGAGATAATTATCGCTTTTAGCATATTATATCTAAGCTCTTTGTCTTTTTGATCTAAGGCATCTGGAGTAAATGGAATGAGCCTATAACCAAGTTTTGATATGATATCGACAATATGATGTATTTTATTCTTTGTACCATTGTATGATATTTTTAAAGTCTGATATGTCAGGTTGATTCTTGCTTCTACAATTTCTTGTTGTTTTCTTAAGGTGCTTTCTATTAACCAGACACAGGCACCACATTTTAAGCCGTCTACGATTAGATTAATGCTGTGCGATCCATCATCATGAATGCTGATGTATTCGTCATAAGAAAGTTTGTTTTCAAACGATTGAGCTTTAGAAGGAAAGCGATTGTAGGAATCTTTGCAGTAATAATAAAACTTTTCTAGCTGTAATGATTTTATAAGCTGATATGCGGTGCTGCACCCCATACAGCAAAATTTTTCCTCGTTTTTAACCTGAAGTCCGCAATGTAAACACTGATTCATATGATTTTTGCTCTTGATTTATTGCGGATATTTTGCTTTCTTGGAAGAAAGACTTTTATTGCACTCTGTACTTATAGATATTTATATAGTAATAATGTGCAAGAACCAACATTTTTTAGAGATACCTAAATGGCATTGGAATATAAATTAACCGAAAAAAGTAAAGATAACTTAGTATTTGAATGGGAAATTGAAATCCCTGCTAAGCCTATCGTTGAGAAGCTAGAAGTTGAGCTTACAGAAAAACAAAAGACTTTCAATATGGCTGGATACAGGGAAGGAAAAGTTCCTATGCAGTTGGTTAGAAAGCAAGTAGGCGCTGAAGTTATGGCGAAGATCATCGAAGAGCAAGTAGATGGAGTGCTTAAAGAAGTGTTGACAGAAAAAAGCATTCGTCCTGCTATGCAACCAATAGTAGAGATTGTGGACTTCAATGATAAAACAAACTTGAAATTTACAGCAAAAATAGAAGCTATACCTGAGACTCCAAAAGTAGATTGGTCTGAGATTGAAATTGAATCTTATAAAGTAAGCATTTCTGAAAAAGATATGGAAAATGCTTATAAAGAAATTAAAGATAAATTCAAAACTTTCAAAGAAGCAGAAATTACATATGCAGCTAAGAAAGGTGATGCCGTAATTATAGATTTCCATGGCACAATAAATGGTGAAGACTTTGAAGGAAATAAAGCAGAAGGAATTAGATTAGAGCTTGGTTCTAATCAATTTATTCCTGGGTTTGAAGACCAGCTTGTTGGTGCAAAAGCATCTGCTGCTTTAAAAGTTAGAGTTACATTCCCTAAACAATATAGTAATGCTGCTCTTGCTGGTAAGCCAGCTGTGTTCGATGTGAAAGTAGGTCAAGTTATGAAACCTGAAGGGGTTGATGAAATTAATGATGAGTTTGCAAAAAAACTAGGTCTTGAAAATGTTGAAAAGTTAGAAGAGCTAATCAGAGAAAAAATCACTGCGGACTTTAATGGTCTTGCACGTTTAAGTATGAAGAAAAAGCTTTTCGACAAGGTTGACTCTGTTTACAGATTCGAAATTCCACCTGGCATGATCAAAGTTGACTTCGAAACAATGTGGAATGAGTTGCAAACTCAGAAAAAGTCTAATCCAGAGATGTTCCGCGGTAAGGACGAAGCTCAAATGAAAAAAGAGTATGAAGAAATCGCAAAACGTAGAGTGCGCTTAGGAATCTTGCTTGCTGAAATTGCAAAAGAAGCGAACATTGAGATTTCTGAAGCAGACTTGCAGCAAGCGATTTTCGCAGAAGCAATGATGCGTCCAGGTCAGGAAAAAATCGTAATTGATTTTTATGCAAAACCTGAAAATATGGAAAGACTAAAAGGTCCAATACTTGAAGAAAAAGCGGTTGATCATATCTTAGGGTTGGTTAAGCGAGTAGAGAAGGAGATCTCTTCAGAAGACTTTTTCAACATGTATTCTCAAGAGTTGGCAGCAATGTCTGGGAACCAATAAACAATTGATTCAAGGTATGGAAGATGGCTCGCAATACAAGGTTTAATAATTTAGTAGAAGATACAATAAACATGAATCTTGTACCAATTGTTATAGAGCAGACTCCTAGAGGAGAAAGGTCTTTTGACATTTTCTCTCGCATGTTGAAAGAGAGAATTATATTTCTCAACAGTCAATTTGAAGATGGTATGGCGGCTCTTATTGTGGCTCAGCTTCTATTCTTAGAATCCGAAAATCCTGATAAAGACATCTATATGTATATTAACTCACCTGGTGGCGTTGTGACATCTGGCTGGGCAATATATGACACTATGCAATATATCAGGCCAAAGGTTGCAACTGTATGTGTGGGGCAAGCAGCTTCGATGGGTGCAACAATTTTATGTGCTGGTGAACCAGGGATGAGAATGGCTTTGCCTAATGCGCGCGTGATGATACATCAGCCTTTAGGTGGTTATCAGGGTCAAGCAACAGATATAGAGATTCATGCGCAAGAGATGTTAAAAGTGAAACGTGCTTTACATGAAATGTACGCTAAACACTGTAAACAAGATCTTGCTGTTATTGAGAAAAGTATGGAGAGGGATAATTTCATGTCTGCTCATGAAGCGGTGAAATTTGGTTTGATTGATAAGGTAGTAGAGAAAAGACCGATTCCTGCTTCAGATGCTGATAAGAAATAAGACTAATTACTATGTAGGTGAATATGGCTGTAAGTACTACTGACACAAAAAATACTTTATATTGCTCGTTTTGTGGTAAAAGTCAGCACGAGGTTCGTAAGCTAATTGCAGGCCCTACAGTTTACATATGTAATGAATGTGTAGAGCTGTGCATGGACATTGTGCACGAAGACCATAAAAACATTGTATTGAGTGGTGAGGGTTTACCAACTCCACAAGAGATTGCCAAAATCCTAGAAGAATATGTGATAGGCCAAAACAGGGCTAAAAGAATTTTGTCTGTTGCGGTTTATAATCATTACAAGCGGTTGGCGAATTTGGATTCGTCTAGTGATATTGAGATACAAAAATCAAACATTTTGCTTATTGGTCCAACTGGTTGTGGTAAAACTCTACTTGCGCAAACATTGGCTAAGATTTTAGACGTGCCATTTGCTGTGGCCGATGCCACAACGCTAACAGAGGCGGGTTATGTTGGTGAGGATGTTGAAAATATCATTTTACGTTTACTGCAAGCCGCAGACTATAATATAGAGAGAACTCAGCGCGGTATCGTATACATTGATGAAATTGACAAGATATCTCGTAAATCTGATAGCCCATCAATCACACGTGATGTGTCTGGTGAGGGTGTGCAACAGGCATTGTTAAAGCTTATGGAAGGCACAGTTGCGGCAGTTCCTCCACAAGGTGGTAGAAAGCATCCTCAACAAGAGTTTTTACAAATTGATACCACAAATATTTTATTTATCTGTAGTGGGGCATTTGCAGGCCTTGAGAAGATCATTGCAGCACGTGGTACTGAGACGGGTATTGGTTTTGGTGCAGAAGTCAAAAATAGAGAGAATTTAAATGTTGGTCAATTGTTTGAAAAAGTTGAGCCAGAAGACTTGATGAAATATGGCTTAATACCTGAGTTTATTGGGAGATTGCCTGTTATTGCAACAATAGATGACTTGTCTCAGGATGCGTTGATCACCATTTTAACAGAGCCTAAGAATGCTATAGTTAAGCAATTTAAAAAATTGTTTGAGATGGAAGGGGTCGATTTACGCTTTACAGATGATTCACTAAAAGCGATTGCTAAAAAAGCTATGGCAAGAAAAACTGGTGCACGTGGTCTGCGTACTATAATGGAAGAGACATTGCTTGAGCTTATGTATGAAATACCTGATATGAAAGACTTAGAAGCAGTGGTGATTGATGAGAATGTTGTTGGCCAGAAATCTAAAGCAGAATTCATCAACAAGCAGCCTAAAAAGACAAAAGCATCCAAAGCATCTGCATCTGTGAGTACTGATGGCACTGGAGAGCAAGCTGGGAATCAGTAGTATACAATTTTTCGTATTAGCTATAACATTACTTGAGGTCTAGTTTGATAAGCTGTGCTGTACGACGCAGTAATCTCTGATACTATATAGCAAATAAAGTTGAAGATTGCGATTATATGTGATATAGTAAAAGGAAAATGTCAGAATCATATAGTCAAGATTTCAGAAGAAAAGTAATAGAGCATGTTAAGAAAGGGAATAGTTGTCATAGTGCTTCTATGAAAT
>JAJTIA010000013.1 GCA_021299995.1 Candidatus Jidaibacter sp.
ACAAATAAAGATATTATCCTTACAAACGCAACTATGGATTTAGAAACATTTGCAACAATAATACCGCTTATTAACCAAGGGGTTCAAGTATTATCCATAGGGTTCACTGTAGAAATCCCTCATTTTAGAATGAATGATTTTATTGCATTAGTTGAAAAAATTAGCGATGCAGATGTAAAAGAAAGATTATCTGCTTGTATGTCAAAAACCCATACAGCTTCGGTTGCAGATAGTAAAGTGCAAGACAGTGTTATATCTCATTAAGTGAACTATATTAGATCTTTAATGCAAGATGCATACTTGAGTATCTGTCCCACATGACCAGTATCGTACGTAACAACACTGACATTATCTGAAAGCGTTTGAACAGCCAAAGCGCTATCTAAAGGTACAACGGTATCGTATTTACCAACTATCGCTATCACTGTCTTTGTGAGCGCTGCAAGATTATATGTAATAGAGCAACTAGTGAACTGCTTATCTAAAAACATAGAATTCTTATTGATTAGCAAATCTATAAACTCAAAAAATACATTTTTTGAAACCGCCACCCCATCATGAACCCAATTCTCTATTAAAGCTGTTTGTTCAGATATCTCAGATGCAAAATCTGCATATTTTTTGTGCACCGCAGCAAAGTTATTTATATAAAAAATAGCCTTCAGTGTTTCAGGATCTACAATATGCTCTTGCAGCATGAACTTTTCTAATACAATCGTATCTGTTTTTATAAAAGTGCTACAATCGAAATTGTATGGCATCGCAACAGTGATAACTTTTTGGATATTTTGCTGATAGGATGATGCATACAATAATGCAAGTATTCCACCCATGCAATATCCTAAGATAGTTGGAGAGATTGGATGCTTACTATTTACAGCTTCGATAAAAGGCTTAATGCGATATTCGATATAATGATAAGTATAAAACTGTTGCTCTTGTATGCTAGGCTCACACCAGTCTACCAAATACACAGTGTGCTTGTCAGTTAAGGTTTTTATAAAGCTATTACCTTTTAAATCCAATATATAAGCCTTATTGATCATTGATGGAATTATGACAATAGGAGCACCATTGCCACCAAAACAGTACAGTTTTGTATTGCCTAATTGCATCACTAATTCTGCATCATATTTATGCTCATATCGCTCTAATGAGCAATATTTTAAAAAACCATTAGAGATAGAATTAAGCTCTTCAATCTGCTTTTTTAGAATTTCTGATGATATATTGCTCAAGTGTTTCCACTCTGGCTTCAAGCGATTTAACGCGCTTTGCAAGCTCAAGTAGCTTAGATTGTGCATCATCAGCATTAGTCCTATCGGCGGTATCGGTTTCATTTGCTCCTCTTGTCATATCCTCAAACGCTTTTTTAGATTTTGCGTAATAGTCTAACATCACCTCTGCAACCCTTGGATCACGCAAGTATTGTTGCATATTTTCTTGCCATTCTTGTATGAGCTTGGCTGCTAAATTTTGATGATTGGACATATATTTTAAAAGTGTTACAAATAAGTATTATATATAGCAGGTAATAGTTTGTCTGAAAGTAAAAAAATCATTATCAAAAAATACCCCAATCGTAGGCTCTACAATACTCAAACAAGCACATATATCAAGATCGATGATCTTGCTGATATGGTGCGTAAGGACGAAGATTTTATCGTTTTAGACATAAAAACTAACGAAGACATCACAAGAATTACACTTGCACAAATTATATTAGACCATGAGATGAAGGGTTTTGAATTACTTCCCGACGAGCTAATAAAAGTGGTAATAAAATTTTATGATCATCCTATAAATAAGGTGCTGCAAGATTATTTTGCAAAAAGCGTGCAAACATTTAATGCAAATATGACTCATAACAAAATATTAGAAGACTCTGTAAAATTCACCAAAGCTATAGAAGACTTTAACCAAGAGCAATTTCGTTATTGGCAGGACCTATTTTTTGGCAATATATCAAAGACAAAAAAATGATTTTTTAAAGAGCTTTTCTTTTTTTACCTAGACACAAAGACTCTTTCCTGGTATAAGATTTTTTATCTTACTTTGCGGGACCTTAGTTCAGGGGTTAGAACGCACCGCTCATAACGGTGTTGTCGCAGGTTCAAATCCTGCAGGTCCCACCACTCTTTTATCACCTATATCTCAACTCTTCCTGAAAATCACCTTTTACAACATTCCAATGGTATGCAAAGCATGAAACTTCACACCATTTTTCACCTGAATTCAACATGTCTACCATATTGTTCGATGTAGCAAATAGGAAGCTGTTATAGTGAGCTGTTGAGTATATATTACAAATATCACTAATAATCTCAGGATGATTGATATCAAGCTTTATTATCTCTTTTAAAAACATATTCAGTCTACGGGCGTCATTATAAGAGAACTCAGCTACTTTCAGATCTTTCTGCAGTGATTCAACATCAATATAGTGCTCAGATATAGATTCAACCAACGCCATTTCTTCTGCTTTAGCACTCATGTTAACACATATACTAACATTATCTTTAGTAAGATTTTTAAAATACTCATATTTTTCCAAAATACGTTCATCAGCAAAAATACTGATCAATTGCACATGTATTGGTTGAGACTTATGTAGAGCACCCTTTAGATATTCTAAGCCTTCTGGTCCTTGCATCATGATTAGAAATGCTTTTCTAGAACTTTCTTCTCTTAAAATCCCATTTATAATATCGAAAATATTGACATCCAAACCCATCTCTGAAAAGCATTGTACAGCAATACACACATCTTTGATCAATCCACTCTCTATTAATTGAAATATAGCTTTAGCATTATACACTTTGCTATACTTACTGGCAGACATATAACTCATCACCATCAAAATATCCGTTTTAAATTTCACACCCCTATTATGAATATTTGTGAAAGTACTGACAATATCATTCGCAGTCATCTTCTCATCTATCATATCTTTTATACACTCAAGAAAAAATCCTAAACTTTCCAAGTACTTAATAGATTTAGTTTTTGGATGCTTTGTTTTTCTAATGCTAAGCTCTTGTAAAACAACATTCATCAACTCAATATTAAACTTCTTTGAGCCTATCTTTTTATCAAACTTCACATGTTTAAAAATAAGGCCAAATTTTTCTAGAGCGGCATCACTATCTAACTTTAATTCCTCAACTATAATATCCCTAAACTCAGGATATTGTTTATATCCGCGCATTATAAACTGCATATCATAATAATTACAAGATATAGTACTAACCACTTTTATAAGAGAGTATTTATGCCTTTCAATCAAATCATGCGGCATCTTATTCTCGCATAAAAGTCTATAAAGCTTAATATTATGTCGTCTTTTCAATATCATTTTCAATACATCTTTACTTTCAGAATCATATTTTTTATATAGCTCTATAAAGGATGATATATACAATAATTCTCTATCTTTTTCATAAAAATTAATCGCTTCTACCATTGAAATACATTGCATTAGGTTGGAATTTCTAGAGTATAAGTATAAAAAATAGCTATCATGCCCCTCTGGTATCATAAACAACTCTTGTAACGAAAGCCTGTTGTGCATTTTAATATTAACCAGATAAGGCAAATTTTTGGCATTAAACAGAATTTTTCTAAGCCACATTTCTCTCATTGTGCTAAATATGTCAGCTAAAGAAAAGCCTGGCAAATCCACTAAAGATTTTAAACTACTTGAGCTAAGAAATTGACGTTCTTTTTGAGAGCAGAGAATAAGATTGTTTAAAAAACCGCTCAATATTTCACACTTTAGTGCATCTACAACAGTTAAGTTATCTTCTATATCATATACAATAATTTCGCGTGCAAAGTTACGAAATATGTCACTAGAGTATCTATAGAAGTCACTCCATAGTTTAGTATTATGGGTCTCATCTAATAAACCAAAATCTCTCAGCTGTTCTATCACCTCTAATATAGATTCATCTATTTCTTTATAGTGCACATGATTCTGCATATGCATAGGTATAGCGTTACGGTGCATCAATATGTATTCCAACATCATTTTTACACCGTTGTATTCTCCTTTCTCACGATGTATAAAAAACTTTCTCCAGATAATCGCAGATATTATCGCCTTGACTTCAGAATTTTGAGTTTCATATGTTTGATTTAAGTATTGCCTTAGTTCTGTTGAATAAAAGGAAATGTGGGAAATAAACTCAGTATTACCCATCACTTCTGAGATCATCTTCAAATTCATCTCATCAACAGCAGTGCGTCTTCGTGGCCTCATATTATGAAGTTCATCTAGAATTGCAATAAAATTACCTGTAGCTTCTGTACACATTATCTCTGCAGACTCATTAGCAACTTTAGCCTTTTTTAAACTTTTTGCGACAATATACCAATGATTATTATACTGAAATTTATCTGATATGTTGTCACGCATAGTAGTTTTCAACATCTCGATTGCATTATCTCTATCTACAATTTGGTGTATAAACTGACAAAAAATTAAAGAAAGCGCGGCAGGCATTTTTTTTAGTAATGATGAATCTTGATTGGATCGCTTTAATAAATTGCTATGAGCATTTTCATCATTAATTAAAAACTCAAACACGCTATATAGCTCTATACAATTTTGTACAGACAACCCATTATAATGCAGATAGCTTACAAGTAAGTTGAAATTAAACAATTTTGTTTCCATACCTTTATCAGAGTTATGGCGAGTGTCTTGACACCAGCTCCTACCTTCTTCATCTGCAATATAAAACCCTTTTAATACACCACTTATGCACATCATGATTGCATCTGTTTCAGCGATGTTATTAAAACAATTCTGTATAGCGTTATAACAACCTAAAAAGGTTTGCAGCCTTACCAAAAGCTCATCATATGCCACACCATTCATCAGAGATTGCAGCATTGAAAGTTTTAAATTATGAGGCACATTTCGTTCACTTAAGCTAGATTTGATAATGTCAACTTTCGTCTTTAGGTCTTTACTATATATTAAATCATCATTGTTATTTGATATCGATTTTTCATCTTTTAAAGCGTTTAATATAGCGCCACATATATTGGTACGAAGCAAATGTATTGATTGAAAATTAAGCTCTTCTTTTTTATTACAATATCGCCTGATTAATATATTTGGGATATTAAAATACTCAGCTTTTCTAATGCCTTTTTTTATTATTATTTCTATTACAATTGGGACAATAGCAAAAAATTCTTCATCTCTCATAGCATTAAGATACTCCTTTCTCTCTGCTTCTGATGTTTTAAATATTTTGTTTACTATGTTGTTTTTAGAGTTTGATACACTTCTCATTTTACCTAGCTTTGATTAATTAATACCCTCGCAGCCTCAATAGATTCATTCGTTATAGAATCACCTGAAATCATACGAGCAATAGATTTTACCTTCTCCTCATCGTCTAAAGAGCTAACATTAAACATAGTGTTATTTTCGTTCGATACTTTTTCTACAAAGAAGTGTTGATCTGAATAACAAGCTACCTGAGGTTGGTGCGTGATACACAATACCTGATATCTGGACGATAAATCCTTTAATTTTTTACCAACAGCATTTGCCGTGGCTCCACTTAAGCCAGAGTCAACTTCATCAAAAATCAAAGAAATCGCACTGTCTTTGGATGCTAATGCTAGCTTTAATGAAAGCATAATCCTTGAAAGCTCACCACCTGAGGCTATTTTCGCAATATCACCCATTGGGCTACCTGGGTTAGTACTGGCCATAAAGCGGACCTTATCTATACCATTCTCAGACCAATGTTCTTCTTTTTCTAACACATCTATCTGTACGACAAAGTTCGCCTTTTCCATCTTTAAAAACGATAGAGTATCTTTTATAGAATTGGTTAAATTTTCGCTTTCTGTTGCCCTGATACTACTAACACTTTTTGCGATCTTCAAAAAGAACTGCCGTGCGTCTGCAAGCTTTTTCTCTGTATCACGTATCTCAGCATCCACATTGTGCAGCTTAGAAATCTTTTCTTCAAACTCCTCTAGTAAAGGTGATAATGATACTGGAGGCACATTATACTTTCTAGAAATTGCCATAATTTTAAAAAGTCGCTCTTCCAAAGATTCAAGTTCTGATGGAGTACCTATACCATTCATCAACTCATCAAACTGAGTTTGAAACTCATCGTATTCTGCAAACGTAGCATCTATCGCTTTTGATGCACTAGAGAAATACTCATCAAACTTAGAAAGCTCTCGTTGTATTTGTGCAAATTTCGCTGGGAAATTCACACTTTCACATATATCCGACACCTTCTTGCATATATCTATAAGCTTTTGTCTATCCTGAAGTGCCTTGCGCTTTGCAGCAATCTCGGTAGCCTCTTCTGGATATGTATTAAGCCCACTGATCTCAGAAATCGCATGCTCTAAATATTGCTTCTCTATCTCCGAATTTTCCTGAAGATTTATCAATTCATCAAGTTTGTTCCTTAGCACTTTATAGTCATGATAACTTTGCTTCAAATCAGATTTGATTCCTGCATCTAAGGCAAATTCATCAAACAAATCCAGATGCTTTGCAGAATTCAATAGCTTGAAATTCGAATGCTGACCTGTATATTCTATCAGCTCATCACCGATAGCTTTCACAAGCCCAACCGCTGCAGGCTGATTGTTGATATAGGATTTCGACTTACCATCTTGCTGTATTACACGACGCACTATAATTTCTGAAGAATTTTCTAATACCACACCATATTCTTCTAAGATTTGACGGACTCTAACATTATTTTCTATATCGAATGAGCTAGATAAAATAAGAGGCTCAGCATTGTTTTTATGGGTACCTTTTGTAGATTGACGGGCACATAGAGAAAGCAGCAAGCCTTCAAGCGCTATAGATTTACCTGCACCTGTTTCTCCAGTAATCACATTAAACCCTGTGCTAAAATTAATTTCTAGCTCATCGATTATAATATAATTCTTAAGGTAAATTGAGAGTATCATCTATTTTATATCTTTGATTTTCCTTCTGTTAGCAAGCTCTATAGTCAATTCCTTAGCTTTATAAGGATCCATTTTCGCAAGCACCTGCGCTAATTTTGCCTCTTTCATATGAACAGAAACCTCTATCAAAATAGACATTTGCAATTGTTCAAATATTTTGGCCGCATCCTGTGGCTTCATAGATTCATATACTTTTACAAGACTTTTAATTTTTTCATCTTCCTTAGTCTCATACTGCGCAAGAACAGATTGAAGCTGAACCTGTAGCTCCTTTATGATTTCAATTTTTTTATCTAGGCTCTTTTCAATCACAACTAATGAATTTTCTTTTAAACTGATGTCTCTCTCCCTTTCATCAAGCTCCACCCTACGTTTTGCAAGATCTTGCAATATCTCAACCTCTGCATCTGTGAATCGAGATCCACCCAAAGTTGGTGCTGGTTCCTTAGGTTCTGGGTGCTCAATTGAATCTTGAGGCTTATCTTCAGACACTTTTTCACCATCTTTCTTTTCTTCTTTTTTCTTGTCTTGCTTTTTATCTTCTTTCTTTTCTTCAGTTTTTTTCTCCTCAGATTTTGATTCCTCCTTTTTTGGCTCTGCTTTTGCTTCAGATGCACGTATCGGGGTCACAATTAACGCCTCAGGAAGAATCTCCATAAACTCTAGCAACTTAGCACCTATCATTGCCGTCATTAACACTATCAAAATTGGCAACAATCTAAACATGTTACTTCATTACCCTCAAAGCATTCAAAAGCTCTGTTTTCGCTTTGTTGAAACCTGTTCTTAGAGGCATAGAACGCTCTGATTGTTCATGATCGTTTACTTTCTGAGAATCCGTCTCATTTAATGCAGTACGTAATTTTTCAGAAATATAACGCGATTCTGATATATCATTCTCCAGTCTATCTGCAAGCTTTGCAGCGGTATCATTCATAAAACCTAGGTCTTCTATCACTTCTTGTGCTTTTTGAACCAGTGCAGAAAGCTCTACTGCAGAGCTCTCCGTCATCAATTTTAGATCATGTATGTTTCCATTAGTCTTGATTACTGCCGCATCTAAAGATTTTATCAAATTTATAAGATCCTTTCTACCTTCCTTGAGCTCTAGTATTTTCCCATTGAGTCTCCAGCAAAACACTATTGTCATCACAAGGAGAAGAACCACTATTATATCTAATACTGCTGTAAACATCTTAGCTCTGAAAATTCTTTACGTTAATATCACTTGAAAGCATCAAAGCTACATTATCATCAACTTTGCCCAATTTACCAGAAGAGATTCTGATGTTGTTTACAATCAAATATAATTCATCTTCCGGTGTTTTATCAAGTATGATAGTATCACCAACCTTTAGCGCAGCAATATTACGTACATTACTTGTTATACCGTTCAGTACTACATCCAATACAATCTTACTGTTCGAGACTTCAGATTCAAGATGCTGCACCCATATAGGGTCCTTGCTACCTTGCTTGCCTAAAAACGACTTAGAAAGCTGCTTCTTTATGGGCTCAAGCATTGAGAAAGGCAATACTAGATCTATTTTACCAAATCTATTTTCCATCTTAACACTAAGTTTTAGTATCACAATGACATCTTCAGGGCGCGCAATACTTGCAAACTTAGGGTTCGACTCTAAGCGCTCTGGCTGGAATGTAATTGGCATCACATGGTCGAACGCTGTACTTAGGTCATTCAAAAATAGCTCTACAATATTATCTATTATCCCCTGCTCTATCGATGTGTATGGTCTACCCTCTACCTTTAAGAGCGGGTCGACTTTGCGGCCACCAAATAATATATCTATTAAAGAATATGTAAGAGGAGAATCTACTACAACTAAGCCAAAATTATCCAACTCTATCGCTTTAAATATCGAGATCATAGATGGTATAGGCAACCTATCCATGTACTCGCCAAATTTTGTGACTTTTGTCTGCAATACCTCAACATCCACTGTAAAAGATGTAAAGCCCCTTAATGAGCTCGAGACGATACGAACGAATCTGTCAAAAATAATCTCCAGCATTGGCAAGCGCCCAGCTGATGCAGAATTTTGCCCTAATATAGCATTTATACCGGTTTGTACAATATCATTGCTAGATGAAGCTAATGCGTCGCCAAAAATATCATCTACCTGATTTTGATCTATATCGTTAATATTTTGAGGGCTTGTATTCACGCTTTAACCTATTGTACCAACACTTCTCTAAATAATATGTCCTTCACTTTCGCAGGGAATATTACCTTATTCACACGCAAAAGCAATTCTTCTCTAAGTCTGTAAAGTCCTACCGAACCTTGAACATCTATAGGCCTCAATTCTCTCAAATACACCTGAAACACGTCCTTAATCCTAGGCATCATCTTATTTACGGTATCTATGTTATCCTTACCTTCAAGCTCTAATGTGATTTTTAGCTTCATGAAACTTACGGTTTTACCCTCAGTATTTAGGTTCACTATCATCTCATCAAGGTCATTAAACGCAGATAAATTCTTTGCTTCAGCTTCTGCAGTCTCTTTTTCCTTCTCATCCGACTCTTGATGCTTTCTAAAAAACACAAAAGAACCAATACCTACAAGCGCTATCACCACTATAAGCGCAATTAGTACAAGCTTTTTCTTACTTTTCGGTGGTTGAGCAAAACCTTCTTCCCCTGCAGCTGCAGAGTCCACCTCTGCCGTTGCTTGTGCTGTTGCAGTTACAGTTTCTGTTAGTTTTTCTTCTGACATAAGTTACGCTACATAAAAATTATAGTATATACTTTACATATCCTATGCTTACAGACAAGCTTAATTATCAAAAATGGTGCCGCCGGTAAGAATCGAACCTACGACCTCTTCATTACCAATGAAGTGCACTACCACTGTGCTACGGCGGCCTATGTGGTGTAACTTTTATAATAAAAAACTGCCCCAATTACAACAAAAAAGTCTAAAATATAAAAAATCTTTGCCATATTAACTTCTCGTTAACTTTTAGAATGTACAAATAAGGTATGAGACAAAAAGATATGAGGCAATTATGCGCAGGAAACCACAATTAACAGTAGAGCAGAAACAGATGTTGAATGATGCCAAAGCAATAGCAATAAAGGCAACTTCTGAGCAGCAGAAATTTTTATTCAATCCAGAAGACTTTCCAGGCATTACAGCAGAAATGCTAAAGAGTTGGACAGAAGCACAACCAGATCTCTATAAAGCTGGATACTGGCAAGAGGTTGGTGAAGATGTGCCTGCGCGTACAGGAGGCGGTATGGTTTTTGAATATGTAGACAAATGGTTTCCACCCGAAGGAAAGCGTGGATACAATGCATTTGCAGCACTACAGAAAAAATAATACCAACAGAACGCATAAACAGCGGTAGAATACTTAAAGCCGCACAAAATAATAAGGACACTGAAGTAACAGAACTATTTGGTAAAGGAATGATGATATCCAGCTTAAATCTAAAGGAAGTAGCTGAACAACAGAATCTCTCCAAAGAGACAGCGGCAGCTCTAATATTAGGCGGTGTAGATTCTAAAATAATGTTAGAAAATCTTAATCCAAACAATCCAGATAGAGAGGTGATTGTTGCACTTATAGCTAAAGACCAAGCATTATTACAAGCTTTCGATTCTGCTAAAACAACTCTTATAGCGATGAAAAATAACGCAGGTCTAACACATCTTACAGATAACGAAATAGTAGATCTTGCTCACTCTGTTATGCTTACGCAAGGTGTCACCAAGGATGTGATGGAAGCACAAGGCGGTGACTCTTTAAATAAGTTTAATGATGCGTTATATCTTACATACTTCCAAGAATTTGTAGCAGATGTGATAGGCATATTTAGTGACAAGGGCCGTGATGCATATAGAGCAGGCATAATTACAGAACAACTAAAAGAGGTTTTCGATAACACTATTAAACCAGAATTAAAAGAATTGCAGCAGAACAATACAATAAAAGGAGGTGGATTTGTAGCAAAATTGCAAGCAGAGCGTGATGGCCAGAACCAAGGTCAGAGCAAATAGCACGTGCGTAAACATATGGCTGATTTGATAAGACGCAATTTGTGATATGTTGCAAGTAGAGTATAAAGAATTAATGAAATTGCATCATCAGAACGATCACCACATTGTCATTGCCAGGCACCTTACTGTCATTCCTACGTAGGTGGGAATCTAGAACAAGCTATAAAAGCTGGATCCCCGTTTTCACGGGGATGACAAATATGCTGTGTGTATTTAACCTACCATCTCTCATTGTATTTCTCGCTCACCTTATTGTCATTCCCTCGTAGGTGGGAATCTAGAACAAGCTATAAAAGCTGGATCCCCCTTTTCACGCGTACGATAAATATGCTGTGTGTATTTAACCTACCATCTCTCATTGTATTTCTCGCTCACCTTCTTTTCATTCCCACATACCTTATTGTCATTCCCACGTAGGTGGGAATCTAGAACAAGCTATAAAAGCTGGATCCCCGTTTTCACGCGGATGACAAATATGCTATATCTAAGGTAAGATGCGCAAGATTGCTTGCGTTTACTACAAGAAATAAGAAAAAAGTGGCTGGGGTGGCAGGATTCGAACCTACGAATGACGACACCAAAAACCGTTGCCTTACCACTTGGCGACACCCCAAAAGAGATGCGTACGAATATAACTATAACACCTACATTTAGCAAGCACTTTATTTTGTAGTGTAAGATATTTTTAGCCTAAGCATCTATTTCACTTCTGTAGATGGAGTCTGAGATCCTAACAATGCTTTTGGCGCAGAAATCTTGCTGAAAGGCATTATAGAATTTCTAAGAAGAGTTATACTTACCCTTCTGTTGCGTGCAGCATTAGGATTAGCAGGATCTATAGGGTCTGTATCCGCCCTGCCCACTATTCTTGCTATCCTATCAGAGTCTATACCGCTCGATACAAGAAACTTTCTTGCTGCATTCGCTCTGTCTGTAGAAAGCTCCCAATTTGTATAAATTTCAGAGAGATAAGCAGTATCTGCATCTGTATGACCAGATATAGAAATAAAATTTGGCGAATATTTAATTAGCGTAGCAATTTTCATCATTATATTTTTTGAATAGGTCTCAAGTTCCGCCTTACCAGGCTTAAATAATGGATATTTCTCCTGATCTATCAGCTTTATTTGCAAGCCTTCGGGCGTCACATCAAAAGCAATACTATCTTGAAATGCAGCAAGCTCTTTATCTGCTGTTATACTTTTCTTAAGCTCACCTTCCATAATTGTGAAATTTGCATTCTCGGCCTCTTCAATGCTCACCTCAGTACCAACTTCTGGGTTTGAAATAACAGCACCTACCGAGTTTACTCCATATTTAACTCCCTGCTGCTTGACATCTGAGATTATTCCAGATTGATTGTCTTTTTTACCACCTTGGAAGCCTATGCCTTTTGAGCCAGCCACACCTACAGTTGGTTCAAAATATTGTGCAATACCTTCTAATTTTTCTACAGGCACTGAATTTAAGAGCCATAGAAGCAAGAAGAATGCCATCATTGCAGTTACAAAATCGGCATATGCTACTTTCCATGCACCCCCATGATGTCCATGATGTGCAGCATTTATTTTTTTTATAATAATAGGAGCTTTTTCGTTTTTAGGCTCCTTGTAGGCTTGCTTCTTTTCTAACATTCTTTCTTATCTTTCTATTAGTTTTATGATACTCAATAGCCCGCTCTATCTCGATAAACGAAGGTTTTATGTTAATCGGGACAACTTGACGGGCAAATTCTACAGCAATAGATGGTGGTGTACCTTTTGCAAAAGCAATAAACCCTGCTTTGATGCACTCTAGAAATTTTGCCTCATCTGATGCAAATTTCTCGATAAAAGCAGCAATAGGAATGACTACACAATATGACATAGCAACACCTATAAATGTCCCCATTAATGCAGACCCTATCTTTTGGCCCATAATCTTAGGAGCTGCATCTATGCTACCCATAGCATTTATCACACCCAGAACAGCTGCTATAATGCCAAGCGCAGGTAATGCATCTGCAAGCTTATATAATGCTCCTGTCACCTCATGTGAATTGTGTCTTTTGACATTAATCTGCTCTTCCATGATGTTTTCTAGATCATAATAATTAGTGTATCCAAGCACTAGCATTCTCATGTAATCACAGAAGAATACTAATCCTTCTCTGTTAGATAAAATAGTAGGAAACTCGTTAAATATATTACTTTTACTAGGATGCTCTATATCGTTTTCGATCTCTAATAAGCCTTTGAGCTTTACGTATCTAAAAAAGTAAAACATAAATGTCAAAAGCTGTACATAATCTGATTTCTTATATGGATTATCAGCTCTAATTTTTTTTACATAATGCCATATAGATTTTAGCAACGAAAACGGATTGGATGTAATAAACACTCCAAGCGCCGTACCCAATATAATAAGTGCTGCATATGGCTGAAAAAGCACCATTATGTTACCGCCTTCAGCAATAAAACCTACTATGATCGAGAAGATAATTAAAAAGATTCCTACGTGGAAAAGCATATTGCAACCTTTGTTACTAAGTATATGTACTAGCAAATAATATACCTAATCTCAACAACTTAAAGAAATTAATGAGATATTATATTGACTGATTTTATCAAAACATAAAAAAGGGCTCATGTAGAGCCCTTTCTTCATATAACTATTAACAAAGACTATATATTTGATGCTTCGTCCTGTATTTCCTCTTCAGGAACAGAATCATTAGCCAACTCTTGTGGAGCTTGTGATTTATCCCTAGCATGAGCAATTTTCTGAACCTTATTGATATAGAAACCAGTACCAGCAGGAATCAAGCGACCTACAATCACGTTTTCTTTCAAGCCTCTTAGCGTATCCACCTTACCAGCAACAGATGCCTCTGTTAGTACCTTGGTAGTTTCTTGGAACGAAGCTGCAGAGAAGAATGAACGAGTCTGTAACGATGCTTTTGTTATACTCTGTAACACTGGTATAGCAGTAGCTTCCTTGTAATTTTCTTCCATAGCCCTCTGATTTACAAGAGCGAAATCAACTTTATCAACTTGCTCTCCTGCAAGAAGAGTTGTTTCACCTGGATCAAGAACTTCAACTTTTTGAAGCATCTGACGCAACACAACTTCTATGTGCTTATCATCGATCTTCACACCCTGAAGTCTATAAACTTGTTGAATTTCATACACCATGTAAGCCGCCAAAGCTTCAACACCCATAACTCTCAAGATATCATGTGGAGCAGGATTACCTTCCATCAACATATCGCCCTTAGCCACATAGTCTCCTTCGTTTACAGAGATATGCTTGCCTCTTGGAATAAAGTATTCTACAGGCTCTAAAGATGAATCTTCTGGCTCTATGATTAATCTGCGTTTAGCTTTATAATCTTTACCAAATTTCACATAACCGTTGATTTCACCAATTACTGAGTGATCCTTTGGCCTTCTTGCTTCAAACAATTCTACTACTCTAGGCAAACCACCTGTAATATCCTTAGTTTTAGCAGACTCTTTTGGTATCTTAGCGATAATATCACCAACATTCAGAGTTGTACCATCATTGATGTTTAAAATAGAGTTTATAGAGAGATAGTATCTAGCTTCTAAACCGTTCGCCAATATTAGTGGCTGACCATCTTTATCTTTGATTACCACTCTTGGTCTCAATCCAGCCGTTTTGGCTTGTTGCTTCCAGTCAATAATCACGCGGTTTGTGATACCTGTTACCTCATCTAGCACTTCCTTAACAGAAACACCTTCTACCAAGTCTTCGAACGTAGCAATACCAGATTTTTCAACAATCAAAGGTACTGTGTATGGATCCCAATCAGCAATTTTTGTTGCAACTTTGATTTTCTGCTCTTCTTTCACACTCAGTCTTGCACCATAAGGGATCTTATATCGTGCTTTTTCACCACCTTTTGCATCTATAATGATAACTTCACAGTTACGGCTCATAACAATGTCTTTGCCTTCACTATTTGTAACAATATAGTTATTGTATATCTTTACAGTACCTTCATGAGAAGCCACAATATTAGATTGAGCAGCACCTTTCTGAGCTGCACCACCAATGTGGAAAGTTCTCATTGTTAACTGTGTTCCAGGCTCACCGATTGACTGAGCAGCTATAACGCCTACAGCCTCACCAATATTCACCTCTAGGCCTGTTGCAAGATCACGACCATAACATTTTTTGCAGATACCTGTATCTGCTTTACACATAAGAGGAGATCTTACTTTTATTGCATCAATACCAGCGCTATCTATTTGGTCTACTGTATCTTCATTAATCAAACCACGAGCTTCGATAATTAATGCACCTGTAGACGGATGGTATACGTCGTTTATCACAACTCTACCAAGAATAGATTCTGATAGAGGAACAATAACTTCACCGCCTTCAATTACAGGCTTCACCACTAACCCATCTGATACACCACAATCATCTTCTGTGATGATGCAGTCCTGTGATACATCAACTAGCTTCCTTGTTAAGTAACCAGAGTTAGCTGTTTTTAACGCTGTATCTGTCAAACCTTTACGAGCACCGTTTGTTGAAATAAAGTACTCAAGCTCGTTTAGACCTTCTTTAAAGTTTGCAATAATTGGATTCTCAATAATCTCACCAGATGGTTTAGACATCAATCCACGCATACCAGCAAGCTGTTTAATCTGAGCTGCAGAACCCCTCGCACCAGAATCCGCCATCATAAAGATGTTATTCATCTTGATGTGAGCGGGAGAGCCTTTTGAACCCTTTGGAACAAACGATATTTCTTTCATCATGTCTGTCGCTATTCTATCTGTACATCTTGTCCACGCATCAACAACTTTATTGTATTTCTCACCACTTGTAATCAAGCCATCAGAATACTGATGCTCATACGATTTAACCTCAGCAGTTGTTTCAGTAATATGTGTCTTCTTAGATTCAGGAACGATCATGTCATCCTTACCAATCGAAATACCGGCTTTACAAGCATGTGTGAAGCCAAGCTGCATGATATGATCTGCGAAGATTACAGTAGCCTTCTGACCACAATGGCGGTACACAGTATCTATCAACTTAGAAATTTCCTTCTTTGTCAGTAGCTTATTAGCCATGTCAAATGATACATTAGGACCTTTTGGTAATATTTCAGAAAGCAATATTCTGCCTGGCGTTGTATCAACCAATTTATTAGCTAATTTACCTTCAGAATCTAAATATTGAGCTCTATACTTAACTTTTGCATGTAAAGACACAACTTTAGAATAAATTGCATGCTCCACTTCACCAACGTCAGAGAACATACTGCCTTCACCTTCTTCGGCATCAAACATCATTGTTAGGTAATAAAGGCCCAATACCATATCTTGGCTCGGCACGATAATAGGCTTACCATTCGCAGGGCTTAAGATGTTATTTGTAGACATCATCAAAGCTCTTGCTTCAAGCTGTGCTTCGATCGAAATCGGTACGTGAACAGCCATTTGGTCACCATCAAAATCGGCGTTGAACGCAGCACACACCAATGGATGCAATTGTATAGCTTTACCTTCAACAAGCAACGGTTCAAAAGCCTGAATGCCAAGTCTGTGCAATGTTGGTGCGCGGTTTAAAAGCACTGGGTGCTCTCTAATAACTTCTTCTAAGAAATCCCAAACTTCTGGTTTTTCTAGCTCGACCATTTTTTTAGCAGCTTTTAGTGTAGGTGCTAAGCCATATAGTTCTAATTTCGAGTAAATAAACGGCTTGAATAGTTCAAGCGCCATTTTTTTAGGAATGCCACATTGATGCAACTTAAGCTCGGGTCCTACCACGATCACAGAACGGCCAGAGTAGTCCACCCTTTTACCCAACAAGTTTTGGCGGAAACGACCTTGTTTACCTTTCAACATGTCAGACAGAGATTTTAATGGACGCTTGTTTGTCTTAACAGCTCTCGTTCTTCTGCCATTATCAAATAATGCATCAACAGATTCCTGTAGCATCCTTTTTTCGTTTCTTACAATAATTTCTGGCGCCTTAAGCTCAATCAATCTTTTTAAACGATTGTTACGGTTAATAACACGTCTGTATAATTCGTTTAGATCGGATGTTGCGAATCTACCCCCATCCAGCATAACTAGAGGGCGTATATCAGGTGGAATCACTGGCAATACATCTATCACCATCCACTCAGGCTTATTGCCAGAATCTATAAAATCTTCAACTAAACGCAAACGCTTAGCAATTTTTTTACGCCTAGATTCAGATGTCACATCCTTGAGTTCAGCACGCAAAGATATTTTTTCTTCCTGAAGATCAACAGCCATCAACAATTTTTTTATAGCTTCTGCACCAATATTAGCTTGGAACGTATCTTCGCCAAATTGATCCTGCGCATCATAGAATTCATCTTCTGTCAAAAGCTGACCTTTTTGCAATGATGTTGTACCTGGATCTGTTACGATGAACGATTCAAAATACAGCACTTTTTCCAAATCTTTCAAAGGAGCGTCTAGAAGGACGCTGATTCGAGATGGAAGAGATCTTAAAAACCAAATGTGTACTACAGGAGACGCAAGCTCAATATGCCCCATTCTCTCTCTACGAACTTTTGATGTTGTAACTTCAACGCCACATTTTTCGCAGACTATACCCCTGTATTTCATACGCTTGTATTTACCACACAAGCACTCGTAATCTTTTACAGGACCAAAAATACGAGAACAAAACAAACCACCAGATTCTGGTTTAATTGTTCTATAGTTTACAGTATCAGGACGCTTGACTTCACCAAATGACCATGACCTAATCTTTTCGGAACTGACCAACGAAATTTTTATTTCATCAAAATTTTGCGGGTTGTTATTCATACCGTAAAAGTTAAAATCACTCATTTAACACCTCTTTTAAAATCTCTTAAGAATCAAATAATATTATGCATCAGAATCGTCTTTCTTCTGCTCTCCTTCTCCACTGCTACACATCTCTACATTCAAGCATAAAGATCTGAGCTCTTTGATCATCACATTAAATGATTCAGGTAATCCAGAATCAAAGTTAGAATCACCTCTTACGATGGATTCATAAATCTTAATCCTTCCGGTTACGTCATCCGACTTCACAGTCAACATTTCTTGCAATGTATATGCAGCACCATAAGCTTGCAATGCCCAACATTCCATCTCACCGAATCTTTGTCCACCAAAGTGCGACTTACCCCCGAGAGGCTGCTGTGTAACAAGACTATATGGACCAATAGATCTTGCGTGAATTTTATCGTCCACCAAGTGATCTAGTTTCAACATATACATGTAACCAACTGTAATCGGTCTATCAAACATTTCACCTGTTCTACCATCTATCAGATTAATCTGACCAGACTTAGGTAACCCAGCTTTTGCCAAAGCATTAGTGATGTCTTGCTCTTTAGCACCTTCGAATACAGGAGTAGCAAATGGAACACCTTTTTTCAAATTGGTAGCAAGCTCAACAACATCATCTTCCGACATATGCTCAATGTGCTTTCTAAAATTAGAGTCATTTTTACTGTCGTACACTTCTAACAACTTGTCTTTCAGCGCAGCAATTTTCCCCTTTTCTTCATATTCAGATAAAGCATTAGATACTTGCCTACCAAGACCAGCTGATGCCCAACCCAAGTGTGTTTCTAAAATCTGACCAACGTTCATTCGCGATGGTAAACCAAGAGGGTTCAACACGATATCAACTTGAGTACCGTCTTCAAGGAACGGCATGTCTTCTACAGCAACTATCTTAGATACAACACCTTTGTTACCATGGCGTCCCGCCATTTTATCACCAGGCTGAATCTTTTGTTTTGTAGCAACATAAACCTTTACAACTTTTAATGCACCTTGAGGTAGATCATCACCACTTTGCACCTTTTCAACTTTGTACTTGAAGTTTTTATCTAATTCGTCGACTGCCTTGTCGTAAAATTCTTTTAGCTTAGCAAGATCTTTCATAACCTTTTTGTCTTCTATAGCAATCTGCCATAATTGACGTTTAGGTATAGAATCAAATACTTCTTCAGAAAGTTTCACACCTACTTTTACACCTTTAGGACTAGATGCAACTTTCTTTCCTAAGAATAATTCTTTTACAGAACTATATACATAGCTTTCTATGATAGCAAATTCAGTATCTCTATCTTTTGCTAAACGATCGATTTCATATCTTTCAAGCGCTAGAGCTCTTTCATCCTTCTCTATACCTCTACGTGTAAACACTCTTACACCAACTACAGTACCTGCAACACCAGATGGCAATCTTAAAGATGAGTCTCTTACGTCTGCAGCTTTTTCGCCAAAGATCGCCCTTAGTAGCTTTTCTTCTGGAGTAATAGGAGATTCACTCTTAGGAGTAACTTTACCAACTAAGATATCACCTTGCCTTACTTCTGCACCAACGTGTACAACACCTATCTCATCTAAGTGTCTTAGATTTTCTTCACCAACGTTCGGAATATCACGAGTGATCTCTTCAGGGCCTAATCTTGTATCCCTTGCAATTACTTCGAATTCTTGGATGTGCAATGATGTAAACACGTCATCGCTTACAACTCTTTCAGAAATCAATATTGAGTCCTCATAGTTGTAACCATTCCATGGCATGAATGCCACAAGCACGTTTTTACCAAGAGCTAGTTCGCCAAGTTGAGTACTTGGACCATCAGCAATAATATCACCAGATCTTATTTTATCACCAATCTTGACGATAGGACGCTGGTTAATACATGTGTTTTGGTTAGACTTTTGGAATTTTGTTAATGTATAAATATCAACACCAGAGGCTTCATCTTCGCCAAGCGCTTCATTTCTAATCACGACTCTGTTTGCATCTACTTGGACAACAACACCATCATTGCGTGCAACCAGTGCAGCACCAGAATCTGCAGCTACAACACCTTCCATACCTGTACCGATAAGAGGTGCGTCTGCCTTAAGCAATGGAACAGCCTGACGTTGCATGTTTGATCCCATCAATGCACGGTTCGCATCATCGTTTTCTAAGAAAGGAATTAGAGATGCAGCCACAGACACCAACTGCTTAGGAGATACGTCGATGTACTCAATATCTTCTGGCTTAGCTAGAATAAACTCTTCTTCATGACGGCAACTTACTAAATCTTGTACAAATCCACCTTTTTCATCGATAATGGCGCTTGCTTGCGCAATTGTGAATTTAGCTTCTTCGATTGCAGACAAGTAATCCACATCATCTGTGATCAAACCATCTTTAACTCTACGGTATGGACTTTCAATAAAGCCATACTTATTAATTCTTGCGTATGTGGATAAAGAGTTGATCAAACCAATATTCTGACCCTCTGGTGTCTCAATAGGACAAATTCTACCATAGTGCGTGGGATGTACATCCCTAACTTCGAAACCCGCTCTCTCTCTTGTTAAACCACCAGGACCTAAAGCAGAAAGTCTACGTTTATGTGTTATTTCAGCAAGTGGGTTTGTTTGATCCATAAATTGAGAAAGCTGGGATGTACCAAAAAACTCTCTGATCACAGCCATCAATACCTTGGCGTTCACCAAGTCATGAGGCATCACAGCATCAATCTCTACAGAGCTCATTCTTTCAATTATCGCTCTTTCCATTCTTATTAAACCCAGACGGAACTGGTTTTCAACCAACTCACCAACAGATCTAACACGTCTGTTTCCTAGATTATCTATATCATCTACTTCACCAAAACCATCTTTTAGAGAGATCAAATGCTTTACAATCGCTATAATGTCTTCGTTTGTAAGAACAGTATACTCTTCAGGCATGCTCAAATTATGTTTTGCATTGATCTTCATACGACCGATTGCAGCAAGATCGTATCTTTCATTCTCGAAAAATGTAGACTTGAATAATGCACAAGCAACTTCTGGAGTAGAAGGCCCACCTGGTCTCAATACTTTATAAATGTCAGCAAGAGCATCATCTTTTGTAGAATTCTTATCTAACACAAGCGTGTTTCTGATATAAGGACCAACATTTATATAATCGATATCTAAAATTTCGAATTCTTTGATTTTCTGATCAGCTAGATTGTCGAAGAAGTCTGCAATTATTTCATCGCCAGCTTCAGCAAAAATCTCACCCGTAGATTTGTCTACTATATCTGTTGCGATATACGCGCCAAGAATTTCTTCTTGAGAAACCAAATAATCTCTAGATTTTTCACCATCCAGCTTAGAGATCATACGAGGAGTGACTTTTGTGCCTGCAGATAAAATCACTTCGCCTGTATCAGCGTCTATAATATCATTAAAAATCTTTAAACCTTTAAAACGCGATGCTTTAAATTGAGTTCTCCACGAGTCTTTATCTTTCTCATATTTGATCTTGCCATAGAACTCATCAAGAATTCCTTTGCGATCAAAGCCAAGCGCCATTAAAAGCGTTGTGATATAAAGCTTACGCTTTCTATCAATACGGAAATATAGTATATCCTTCACATCGAATTCTAAGTCTAACCAAGAACCCCGATAAGGTATCACCCTTCCAGAATACAAATACTTACCAGAGCTATGCGTTTTCCCAGCATCGTGATC
>JAJTIA010000014.1 GCA_021299995.1 Candidatus Jidaibacter sp.
CGAGGAGTTTCAATTAGCTCTGGTAGATCAAGTAATAATTTATTCATAATTCCTTCCGTAAATAAATTTTTTGAAACATACCATCCGTCAGAGCTTTTTCAGCTGTTAAATCAAACTTTTCAAAAGTTAAACCAAGCGGTATGCCAGATCCTAAAGTTTGAGGCACAATTGTAAGGATAATTTCATCAATTAAGTCTTCTTGTGCAAAGCTTTGGGCAAGCTCTGCACCACCTAAGAGCCATATGTCTTTATCTGATTGTCTGTCTTTCAACTTGGTCATAAACTCAAGAGGGGTGTAGTTGGTAATGCTTATAAAAGGTTTATTTGATTCAAGTGGTTGAGATGTGAAAACATAAGTTTGTTTATCCGACCAGCCCCAATCACCAAAACCCAAAATTTGTTTGTAACTTGCACTGCCCATCAAAATAGTATCGATACTTGACATTAAGCTTTTATAGCCAAACTCATCTATTTCTGCATCATCTTTTGGATGCGGAAGCCAGTCAACGCCCCCGTTAATATCTGCGATAAAACCATCGAGTGAAGTTGCAATGTATAGAATTATCTTCTTCATAAATTTCTCACATTAATTTTTCCAAATATAATTTCATACCTTCATGGCTTGCATCAAAGCCAAGTTTTTCATAAAAACGTTTTGCTATTGGGCGCTTTTTGTTTGTGGTTAACTGAAGGATCGATACACCGTTTTGTTTAGCATATTCTATAGCTTTGTTAAACATCCAATTGCCGATTTTATTTCCTCTGTGTTTCTCTGAAACTCTCACAGCTTCTATTTGCATACGCGTACTTCCTATAAAAGTGAGTGATGGCATAATGGTCAGATGGCAAGTGCCAACAATTTCATCGCCATTTTCTACAACCATTAAATATTGGTTTGGATCGCTATCGATTTTGTAAAATGCATCGAGATACTTTGTGTCAACTGTCTCAGAGATAGATTCGCGGGTTTTACCAAGATCATCCTCTAATAGCAATGATATGATATGAGGTAAGTCAGAGAGTTGTGCCTTTCTATGTGTAAGATTATGTCGCATATATAGTATGAAGTTTTTATATATTGAATACTAACATAAAATTTTATAATAACTTTCTAGAATTATATAAGAGTTATGGTAGATTATAAAAATCAATTATTTGAGTAAAGTATATGAAACAACTATTTTATGGGTGGTGTATATCTTTCCCAGCTGTGATTTTGATAGATATGATATGGTTTTATTTTACTGTTCCATCATTTTATAAACCTAATTTAAGTCATATTATTTCTTCAGAATTCAACTATCTTGTTGCTTTAGCGTTTTATACCATCTATTCATTTTGCATCACATTTTTAGTTGTGTTGCCAAGTAACAATCTAGGTGATTCTCTAGTGATGGTATTATTAAAAGGATTTATGCTAGGGATAGCTGCATATTCTGCTTATAACCTAACAAATCAGGCAACTATAAAGGAATGGCCAGTTATTGTAACAATGGTTGATACAATATGGGGCGGTACCATCACTGCTTTAGTATCTGCAATTACTTATAAGTTTTTGCCCAGATAATAACTAAGAAAGCAATAGAAAAACCTTGTTCTCTATGGCTTCTATATTGATCTTTAGAAGGCTTTATGGATTGTAGTTTGTCAGAAGTGTGATACAAGCTGCAACTATCTCACTTGTTCATGTAACGTAGTTAATATGGTGCTCTATGCTGCGTTACACATTTGATTGGTTTGTTGGAATAATAGGGTTAAGTTAAAGCAATCGGGATATAAGTCTGTATATATTTTGCACCCATTTAAATGTATTACATCTATCAAAAATTCATTAGATGTGACCTCTGATAAATTAATAGACTGTTGTTGTGAGCAATTAATAATTGCAAGTGAAATGCTATTTTTCGCTTTAGAGTAGTTTATAGAAATCGTTGTATTATGATCAGAGTTTTTAATAAAGCCAATTAATATCTTGTTTAATGCCATTACAAAATATTGCTTGTTTACTTTTACCATTAAGGGTTCCTCCGGCAAATTTACACTGATATTGTTCACTCTATTGTAAGTGCTAAAAAAGATTTGGATGTATGAAAAGATGGAGAAGTGGGATACATAATTCTCTTCATTAGAAATTGGCAGAGTGAAAATAGAATTTTTTAAACTATCTAATATAGTTAAATAGCTTTTTAATATTTCAGATTGCACTTCATCGCTTGTATTATGTACAATAGAGTTGTGTATCATAGCAATTTGGTGTGATATAAACTCTTGTTTTTCAATAGATTGCTTATGCAAAAAGCAATCGCTTTTCAAAGAAGCGCAACCAACCAAAGAAGGAGATTGAATAATTGCATTAATTTTAGCGATTAGATAATTGATGTTTAAAGCGGTTGGAATTAAGTCTAAGTTATGTGCCATCAGCTTTAATATTTCTTCTGGATTTTTAGATTCTAAAAATGCCATAGAATTTAATTTTATATTTCTCGATTCAAGAAGTATTTGTGCTCTATTGTTGATCTTGATAATTGTCTCTGCGTCTTTGATATCAAAAACAATAAGCTCAGGAGAAAAGTTGTTAAGCTCAATTAGTTCAAACAATTCTTGAGATGTAGTAACATCGTAACTTATATGTCCTTCAGTTTGTAAGATGCCTGATACAACACCGCAATTATCTTGGTTTTGTGTGAATACTATTATTTTCATAACTAAGGTATTGTATTATATCTACTATATCATAATACAACCCTGAGTTGCGAATAGCAACTAAAAAGTGTAAAATTTAATCGATTTTTAGTTCCAGTTTGGAATGTTTGTGTTTCATATGCAATAGTAAGAGAGATGCTAAGCTGCACATTAATATCATGATTGTTAAGGTAGAGAAAGCAAGTTCGAACTCTAATATTGAGTAATGCCTTAAAGAATCACCTTTTATAAGTCCAGACCAATTTTTATCCATTATTAATCCTATACACAGCTGCAAGAATGCACCACCCAACATATTGAGAGTGTTAACTATACCGATTATTTGGCCAGAATCGTATTTATGGGATTCTGCTAATGCACCTGTAAAGCACATCATCTCAGCTCCACCAAAAAAACCGATGCCAAGCAGTAATACAACTAACAGAGATAGAGAATCAAATGGCATGTAAAGAAGTAAACTGAAACATAATAGTAAGCAAAAGCTACACACTATAATTGTGGTATTTAACTTGTTATATTTCTCTGACATCCAAGGTAATGTCATGCTCCCTATAGTAAGGCCAATATAGATAAGCATAACGTAATGTGCTGAATCTGTACTCGATAGCTTGAATTTCTCCATAAGAAATGCTGTGCCCCAAAGGTCTGCAACAGCAGAGAGTGGTGTGTACAATCCTATTGCAATAATAGCATATAGGACGATTACCCTAGATTTAAGGATTTTTGAGATCTCTGCAAAGTTATGTGATAGAGGCTGCTTGTATAGCTCAACATGTTTATCTTGAGAGTCACCTTTTACAAAAATAGCTATTAGGCATGCTACAACAATTCCTATCACAACACTTAAAGTCATAACATCCCGCCATCCAAAGAACTCATCAAAGTACGCTACAAGTCTTGCAGATAGCAGAGCACCAACAGTACCTAATGCCAATGTTGAACCCATCAAAAACCCACGCTTTCCAGGTGGTAAGTGGTCTGAAATAAACTTCAACGTACACATGAAGGCAGCAGCAGAACCTGCGCCTATTATAAATCTGCTAAGCTGCGCAACAGCAAATGTATTTGTACTACCAAGTAACCCAGCACCAAATGCACACACTAATATAGAGACGATGCATGTAATTTTTACACCTAATCTATCTACAAATATACCCAAAGGTATTTGCAATATAGCGTATGCTATCAGATAGTAAAAACCCAAAGTGCTAAATTGTTCAGCTGTTATATGGAAAGTGTCTCTGATTTCCTCAACTAGTACACCAGGTGATACTCTTAAGATGTACTGATAGCAATAGAATAAAGCTATGGAAAACCAAGCTAGGTAAGCATAACGAATTGTTTTATTTGTAAATATGTGTTTTAAAATCACCATATAATATTAAAATTACTTAATACAAGACCAACATAAGTATTATTAAATTCTTCATAAATCAATATAAATCAATAAGAATTGTATTGAGATTTTAGTGTGGTACAATGCTCAAAAAGTATTATGGATATGTAGTATGACTGGTGAAAATATTGCTGAAAAGCTAAATGGTTGTAATAACAATATTTTGCTGTTAGTGCGTGATGAATTGAATAAATATGTGTTGGATTTATATCCAGATGCAGCATCGATTGATATTGTTGTTGAAGTGCCTAAAGATATTTCGATGGGTGATTTTTCTACTAACGTTGCATTCTTATTGAAGTCTATTATCAAAGATCAAAACGTAAGAGAGATCGCGGTAACGATTGCTGATGCTTTATCAAAGTCATTTTTATTTAGCAAGGCTGAGGTTGCAGGGGCTGCGTTTATCAATCTTACCGTACATCAAAGCATATGGCATCAATTGCTTTACAGCATTGACCTTGATATAGCTCATTTTGGTCGGTCATCTGCGGGTAGTGGGAAGAGTATTGTGCTTGAGTACGTATCTGCTAACCCAACTGGCCCAATACACGTTGGGCATACGCGCGGTACAATTTTTGGGGATGCTATGGCCAATTTGCTCTCAAATTGCGGATATGATGTAACAAGAGAGTATCTGATAAACGATGCAGGCTCCCAGATTAAAACTTTAATAGATTCTGTGCTTATAAGATACAAGCAACTGTTTGGGTCTATGGAGCAGATACAGGATGGTATGTATCCAGGTGATTATGTGATAGATGTAGCGCAAATGCTAAAGGATAAATATGGCGATGAATTCTTAGATGAGGAGTATGCTAAAAACAACAGTGAGACACTCAGACTTGAATCTGTTCGCGCTATGATGCATGAGATAAGGCAAGATTTACAAAAGTTAGGTGTTGTGCACAATAGCTTTATTTCTGAAAAATCGGATGTGCAGGATACAGGGTTAGTTGAAAAGGCCTTTGATATGTTAAGAGAGAAGGGTGCTATAGAGTTGGGCGTGCTCGAAGCACCAAAAGGTCATGATATGAAAGATTGGAGTAATGAGCCTCAGTGGCTTTTAAAGACTACAAAATTTGGCGATGATATGGATCGCGTGATAAAAAAGCGTGATGGATCTTATACATATTTGGCGGGTGATCTAGGTTTGGCATATCATAGGCTTGTACAGCGTGCAAAATATGACGAAGTGATGATAGTTTTGGGCGCAGATCATGTTGGGTATGTTAAACGTATGAAGGCTTTATATTATCTTATGAGCGAAGGCAAGGTTGATGTTGATATACCATGCGTTCAAGTTGTGAATTTATTTAAAGAGGGCAAGCCTCTTAAGATGTCTAAACGAGCAGGGACATTTGTAACAGTGACTGATGTAATGGAAGATGTAGGTATGGATGTGCTCCGTTTCTATATGTTGACTCGCAAAAACGATACAGTTATAGACTTCGATCTTGCCAAAGCGAAAGAGCAATCTAAGGATAACCCTGTATTCTATGTCCAGTATGCACATGCGCGCGCGTGCTCTGCAATTAGATCGGCAGAAAATCAGCTATCTATTAGACCAGATATAGCAAAAGTTGAGATGATTACGAATGAGGCAGAGATAGCGATTATTAAGAAGATATCACATTATCCAAAAATACTTGAGCAGGCTGCAACACAGCATGAGCCACATAGAGTGATTTATTACCTTATCGAACTTGCTAACGACTTTCATTCTCTTTGGGCGCGCGGTAATGAAGATGTATCTGCTCGTTTTATACTTCCGGAGAACGCAGAGCTTACATCTGCTAAACTTGCGCTAGTTGATGTGTTTAGAAAGGTGATGGCGCTAGGGCTTGGAATACTTGGTATAAAAGCTATGGATGTGATGTAACATAATGAGTTTAATCTTCAGCTGCAGATCTTATGCCATATGACACGTTGCGGCACCCTCTGTGGTGACGTAAGCGTAAGTGATTTCAGGATTCTCAATGATTATCAAGCTGTTTGCCTTAAATTACGTGCTATTTTATACTGTTTTATCTATAAATCAGCATGGTCAATTATAAAGGTGAAATAGCTGTATAATTGACGTTATTTTACAAAAGCTTCATATAACGCATTGAATCACTTGATTGTTTCTTGTTATTTTTATATAATGCCTAAAAGTGCATTGGGTTGCTTTATGAGGGATTGGTATAAGGATATAGTTCAAAGTTGTACTGATATTAAGCAAAGAAGAAGTTTTGTAGATGGCTATATCACATCTTTGAAGCAAGATGGTGAAACTGCTTTATCATGCGATCTAAAAAGTAGGACTCTTCTACACTTGGCTGCGTTTTCAGGTAATATAGAGCGCGTACGTCAGTTGCTTGAAGATGGATCCGATATAAATAAGCAAGATATTTCTGGCTTTACAGCTCTGCATCATGCTGTGATTTTGGGAGATAAAGATTTAGTAAATTTGTTAATAGAGAAAGGTGGTGATGTTCATGCCATCACTAAGGAAGGTTTTTCATTACTGCATTATGCTGGACGTGAAGGACATAAAGAGATTGTAGAGCTTTTGATAAAAGAATGTGTGAATCCATTTGTTAGGAGTATAAACCAAGATGAAGCCTTAGACAAAAAGAAAGCCTTAGATATTAGCCCTAATCACCAAATCAAAAAGATGTTAAGAGCTTATGAGAGTGTTTGTAATGAGTTTATTAAGGCAGTCAATGCACTAAGTGTAAATAATGCAGATACTGCTCTAAGGAAAGGAGCATCTATAAATGTTTTGGTGTATGAGAACAGAACACCGCTCGAGAGGGCCGTATTGAATGTGTCAACTGAGCTTGTAAGGCTGTTGTTGGAAAATGGAGCATCTACTGATGTATTCATGGTTGACACAGGTGCAACACTTTTAGGCTTTGCTTCATCTAAGGGGCTGAAAGATATTGTGACTCTTTTAATAAGACATAATGCTGATGTAAATCAAGTTAGCAAATTAGAATATACACCATTGAGATTAGCATCATATCAACGGGATAAAGATATTGTATTGATGCTTTTAGATGCGGGTGCAGATTTAAATAAAACTGATTAATATGGATATACAGCATTGCATTCTGCATTGCGCAATAAGAACATAGATGTTGCATTACTATTAATAGAGCGCGGCGCATATACAAATCTAGAAAATTGTAATGGTGCTACTGCTAGGTCTATGATTAATGATCTAAAGAATGACGCACTCAATGCTGCATTAGCCATATCTGATGTGAAGCTTGATGCTATTGGAGAGCCTAAAGATACACTTATAGTTGTGGGTATAGAGCAGGTTAAAGAGCATCATGATGTTATGAAAGGTATTGAAACTCAGGTAGATAATATCAAATATAAAGGTGAAAGCTATAACTTAAATGTTATTGCCGATAGTGTATTAAGAGCATCTATACCAGTCGCCTTATTTTGTATTGTCATATCCAACCCTATGCACCATTTATGCTTAAGTGGTTCATCACTCGCTGGATCCTTACTATGCATTGGGACGAATGCCGGCGATGCAAGAGCTATTTCAGGATACTCTGCATCAACCACATTATATTATTTTGCAGAATCTTTGTCTGATGAATATGTGATGGCATGTAAACTTGTATCTGCGACATTAGCGATTACTACAACTTATTATGCTGTATCTTATAATATCAGTGATTCTAGTATCAAGCTTGATTGAAGTAGTAGTCTTGCTTTTATTCATCCACTTCATCACGCATTGTAGCAACTAAATCTTTAAGCTGTGTAAATCTTGTAAGCTGATTCTGATTCATGCCGCGATATTGTTTTATGGTCGCAACATATTTTTTTGCCGTTGCCTCGTCTCCGCTTAAATATGCTCCATACGCTATGGCAATTTGGGAATCTGCCTTATTTTTATTGAGATCGTAAGCTTTGGCTAGTAAATTCCAGGCTTGTATATCGCTAGGATCGTTTGCAATAACCATCTCTAGCATTTTGATAGAGAGCTGTATATTGGTGTTATTGCTGATTAACACATTTGCATATTCTGTCCTCAGTAAATCAGAGTTTGGTTTGATTTTTGTTGCGATCTCATAATATTTGATTGCTTGTACAGTGTCTCCAGATTCAAACAAGATCTGGCCTTTCAGCTCATTAAAGTAGGGGTTGCTGGTTTCCTGAGCCATTGCTTCATCTAAGGTAGATATTGCTAAAGCTTTATTTCCTAGCCTGTAATACGCAATAGAAGATGCATATTTAGAGTTGATATTGGTATTTTTATATGCTGCTAGTACTTCATTAGGATTATCAGTGAACGCTGAGATTTTTGTATATACTCTTGCGAATTTCTGTCTCATCTCCTCAGTGATATAGCTTCTAGCTTGACCTTTAGATTGTTTCATTTTTTGCTCAATAATATCGATACGCTCTTTAGAAAGTGGGTGAGTTCTGTTGTAAGGGCTTATATCACTATAGAAAGTTCTTTCATCTGTGTTGAGTTTTTGTAAAAAAGATACGATGCCGCTACTATCTACTCCAAGTTTAGACATATACTTGATAGCAGCATTATCAGCTGCGCTTTCTTGAGATCTATTAAAAGACATAAAAGAATTCATCAATGATGTTTGGGACGCAGATATCGTGCCAATTGCAGCATCTGATGATTGTGTTGCAAGGCCAGCTATTGCTGCTGCCAAGAGGCTCAAAGCCATCTTTTTCTGCAAGTTACGCATCTCTTGGGCCCCGTATACCAAATGTCCGCCTACTATATGGCCTGTTTCATGTGCTATTACACCAACTATAGTGTCTGGATTATTAGAAAACTTAATTAACCCAGTTGTGATAAATATGTTCTGTCCCCCAAAAACAAATGCATTGGGTGTTTCGTCGTTTACAATAAATATGCTGACTGCTGATGCATCAAGGCCTGCAACTTTAAAAACAGGGTTGGATAATGTGTTTAATATACTCTCTGTTTCATCATCTCTAATAATAGAGAATGCTAATGATGTATAAGGCAACAATATGCATATAATGATTGATAAGAGTTTTTTCATTTGTACGTATGAAATATGTAAATTAAATAGATTATTGCATCAAAAAGATTTGATGTAAATTTATTGCAATTATTTTGCACATAATATTTTCGTGTCCTTATAGTGCACTTTAGCCTTGCCAAATAGTAAACCGATCATTAAACATAGATATGAACAAAATATAGATGTTTTATTTTAAGGAGTGATGATGAGTAATAACCCTATACAAAGTAATGATAAATACCCCTTTAACTTGCCACAATTACCATATGAAAGTAATGCGTTAGAGCCGCATATCAGTGCAAATACTTTTTCTTTCCATCATGGCAAACACCATCAAGCATATGTAACCAACCTAAATAACTTGGTGAAAGGTACAGATCTAGAATCTGCAACGCTTGAAGAGATAATTATGAAAACTGCTAATAAGCCTGAATCAATTGCTATATTTAATAACGCAGCTCAAGTGTGGAATCATACATTCTTCTGGCATTGTATGAAGCCAAATGGTGGTGGTATGCCATCTGGCAAGTTGTTAGATATGATAAATTCTGCGTTTGGCAGCTTCGATGCCTTTAAAGAGCAATTTAAACAAGCTGCTATTACTCAGTTTGGAAGCGGTTGGGCATGGTTAGTGCTAGAAAATGGTGTATTAAAAATTGCAAAAACTGGCAACGCAGACCTTCCGATGCCTAAATCTCAACGTGCATTACTGACTGTTGATGTTTGGGAACATTCATATTACCTGGATTTTCAAAATAGACGCCCAGATTATGTATCTGTTTTTCTAGATCATCTTGTCAATTGGGATTTTGTGTCTAATAATTTAGGTTAAGTATTGTTTCCTATATAAGTAAGAGGAGTGATGGGACTTTTTGATAAAATGAGTGCTAAAGATAAACAATCTTCTGATATGAAGAGTCAGGAACGTTTCTCTAAGAACTGGTTTCAGGATAGGTCTGACTGGTTGCTAGTGCAGCGTAATATACTGTTTGGATTATTGTTGATTGCAATTGCGACTGTATTTTCGCTTACTTTTTTTATCAGCTATATAAAGGGTGTTAAATCTATCGAACCATTTGTTATTGAGATTGAGCCAAAAACAGGTGTTCCAACTGTAGTTGAGCCATTATCTGCTGTTGTCTATAGCAGTGATGAGGCTGTAAAAAAGTATTTTGTGTGGAAATACATAAAATTAAGACAAGAGTATTATTACAGCACGTATCAGCAAGCTTATGAGGAAGTTGGATTATTGTCTGCGCAGGATGTATATGGGCAGTTTAGGAGAGATAATAATCAGAATAATGTGCAGAGCCCATTTTATCTGCTTGGTAGTAACTCGCATAGAGATGTTGAGTTAAAGTCTATGATCTTTCAAGATCGTTCTACTGTACAAGTTAGGGTAAGGGAGCTTACTTCTGGAGCTCAAAACTCTACTGCAGACAAGATTATTTTTATGAAGTTTGAGTTTAACAATTTGGAAATGTCTGATAAAAAAAGGTTGGTGAATCCATTAGGATTTACAGTTACACTATATCGTGTGGATAATGAGAGGCTATAATGATGTTTAATATGCTAAAAATTGGTTTGATGTCTGTTGCTCTTTTGAGCGCATCTGCATCGTTTGCCTCTACAAAGCCAATTGCTCTGGACAGCAGAATAAAAACATATATATACAGTGAAAACGAGGTTTTTAGACTTGTTGTGCATTATGGATATCAAACTAGCATTGAATTCGCTGATGGTGAAGAGATACAAACAATATCTGCAGGTAATAGCTATGCTTGGCAACTGACTCCGATAGGGCGTAGGTTATTTATTAAGCCTTTAGAAGATAATATTATGACTAATATGACTATCCTCACAAATAAAAGGTCTTATCATTTGGAGATACAGTCGAAGAATCAGTCTATGGCGCTGGATGAGGAATTGGTCTATGTAGTGCGCTTCTTTTATCCAGATGAAAACTTTGACTCTAAGAAGCCAGATCTGATTTCAAAAGAACGAGATCCAATACCTGTAGTGAAGCCATTTAACTTTGATTACACCTTAACAGGGTCTAATAAGCTTGCACCTGTAAAGATTTTTGATGATGGCATCAATACTTTTTTCAAGTTTCCAGATGGTTTGAAAGGTGTGCCTAAATTTGAAGCGATGATAGATGGCCAGTATGTTGAGCAAACTCCAAAAAAGAGAGGTGAATATATACTTGTGAATGTTATAGCCAATGAGTTTAAATTAACTTTTGGTAATAATGCTGTTTTAGTATTTAATGAAGCTGTTAATAAGAAGGCGAACTGATGTTTGATAATAATGACGATGGCAACAACCCTTTAAAGAAAGTCGATCCTATTTCAGGAGATGTTGAACAATCAAATTTGCGCTCTGAAAAAAAGGATCCAACTGCACCTGATAAGGCCTTTCAAAGCGCCCTTAATGAAACTGCACAGGGTTTTTCATCTGTTGCTGCTTCAAAGAATTCTAAAAAGATTTTTGCAACTTTGTTCATCATCTCTGTAATTGCAGTTGGTTATATAACATTTAAAGATATAGGTTTTGAAGAAAAAAGAGAAAAAACACCAGCCGAAAAAATACAAGAACGATCTACATCGCAAAAAGCTGAAAGGTTGATTAAAGATGCCCAATCCACCACAGAAACAGAGAGGCCAGATATCACGCAATCCAGCAGTCTACCTGATGCACCGCCTGTTCAAGCGCCACAGGCACCCTCTCCACCACCTCCTCCAACACCTTCTGCACCACAACCTCCTACATTGCCTCAGATTCAATCAGATGCAGGTGCGCCACTACCTCCACCTATTTTTCAAGATACAGGTGCCACACAAACTGTCTTTGCTCGTCAAGAAAATGACGATGAGAAGAGAAAGGCTCTAGAGGCCAGGCGCAAAGCTTCTATCATTGTGATGGGTGGCGGAGAGTCTTCTTTGAAAGATAAAGTGTCTGATAAAGACAAAGATAAAGATGCAGACAAAGAAAAAGCTTTAAAAAAGGATAAAAGTGATTTCTTAGGATTTGGTGAAGGCACTCTTGGTGAGTCTTCATTAGCTCGTACAAAGTTTGCGCAAGTGAAAGCAACTCACATTGGTAGATTGGATAACCTGATAGCGCAAGGTAAGATCATACATGCAGTACTTGAAACTGCTATAAATACTGATTTACCAGGTACACTTAGAGCTGTGATATCGCGGGATGTATATGCGGAAAATGGCAAAGCTATACTGGTTCCAAAGGGTTCTAGAGTGATCGGTAACTACGAGTTCCAAGTGAAACCCGGCCAGACACGTGTTGCTGTGGTCTGGAGCAGGCTGATTAGGCCAGATGGTGTTGATATTGCACTTGATTCGCCAGGTACAGACACTCTGGGTAGAAGTGGTATACAAGGATTTTTGGATAATAAATTCCTTACAAGGTTAGGTAATGCATTTATGATATCATATGTATTGCCATTGATTGGGGATAGGCTATTTAAAGTGGATAAAAACCAAAATATCACAACAACAGCTGCTCAAAACGTTCAAACTGGTGTTACAACAACATCTACAACCGCTACTCTTAAAGCGCAGCAACTAAAAGAGAGCTCTGATAAATTTCGTGACGTGACAAGCAAGGCAATTGAGGAATCTTTCAGTACAAAGCCTACCATATATGTAGATCAAGGTACTGAGATCAATATATTCGTAAACAGAGATGTGATCTTCCCAGCAGGATATGCGATCAATGGCGCATCAATAATGAAATAACAGGCTAGATATGAGTTTAACAGCATTAGAGACTTATCTCGAACCACTGAAAAAGATTTTTGCAGAAGATGATGTTAATGAGATCTCAATCAACAGGCCATTTGAGGCATGGGTTGAGAAGCGGGGTGATATACGGTTTGAAAGCCTCCCAGAGCTAGATTTGGATCACTTACGGTCTCTGGCGTTGCTTGTTGCGCAGTCGACCGATCAGCGTGTTAGTGAAGAAAATCCATTATTATCTGCTACACTCCCAACTGGTTTTAGGATACAAATAGTAATACCGCCAGCGTGTGAGCCTGGCACCATAGGTATGTCTATACGTAAGCCATCTACCATGAAGATGGACTTAGATTCATATGAAAAGCTTGGAGCTTTTGATAGCACTGCTGTTGAGGAGCTACGAGATGATAATATAGATTTATTAAATGAGCTTTTAGCTAAGAAAAATATTAAAGAATTTTTGCGTACTGCAGTTTTAGCCCGTCAAAATATTATCGTGAGTGGTGGTACATCAACAGGTAAAACAACTTTCACAAATGCAATGCTAAAAAGTATCCCAAGTGAAGAAAGGTTAATCACGGTTGAGGATGCGCGCGAGGTTGACCTATCTAATCATCCAAACAGGCTGCATCTTATAGCATCGAAAGGTGGTCAGGGTAGGGCAAAAGTCACGACACAAGACCTTATAGAAGCATGCCTAAGGCTAAGGCCAGATAGGATAATTGTTGGTGAGTTAAGAGGCGCAGAGGCATTTAGCTTTTTGCGTGCTATTAATACAGGGCATCCTGGTTCTATATCCACTCTCCATGCCGATACACCAATGATGGCGATAGAACAGCTCAAGTTGATGGTAATGCAAGCTGGTTTAGGGATGCCGCCAAATGAAATTAAACAATATATTTTGAATGTTGTTGATATTGTGATACAGCTAAAAAGAGGAGATAAAGGCAGAAGGTATATATCTGAAATTTATTATAAAAACGCACGGAATAAGGGTTAAAAATGAGCGACGGCTTTTGGAATGATATTAGAAATCTGATACTAGCGGCAATAGGCGCTATTTTTCTAATTTGTTTGACTGTATATGTGTCTTCGGTAGCATTTTATATATCTGAAAGAGGTGTATTAGGTTTAGATCTAGGTATCATAACATCTACAAAGGTTTTAGACTTCATTATATATTATTATGGATACTGGTTTGCAAACCTATGGTCGATTGATTGGAAATTTTATAACTATTTTATGCTGAGGCTGTTGGGTTCAACCTTTATACCTATTTTGCTTGCGATAATATTTGTCTTGAGATTTAAGAATGAAATATATGAAGCACGTCCATTCAAAAAGGAGGAATCGCTCCATGGTGAAGCTAGATGGGCTACAGAAAGTGATATAAAGTCAGCTGGATTGCGAGAAAAGAAAGGCATGCTGTTAGGCAGGGATAAGAGAGGCTACCTTATTGCTGGAGGGTTTCAGCACTCTCTATTATTTGCACCAACCGGTTCTGGTAAGGGTGTGGGTTTTGTGATACCAAACCTATTGTTTTGGCAGGACTCTGTGTTTTGTCATGACATTAAGCTAGAAAACTATGAGCTAACAAGTGGTTGGCGTAAGAAAATGGGCCAGGAAGTATATGTATGGAGCCCTGCTGATCCTGATGGATTTACCCATTGTTATAACCCAATTGACTGGGTAAGTGCCAAGCCAGGTCAGATGGTGGATGACGTACAAAAGATTGCAAACCTTATTATGCCAGAGAAGGAGTTCTGGAACAACGAGGCAAGGTCTTTATTCTTAGGTGTGGTGCTATATCTTTTGGCTGTCAAGGACAAGGTTAAGTCTTTCGGTGAAGTTGTGCGTACAATGCGTAGTGATGACGTTGTTTATAACTTGGCTGTTGTGCTCGATACTATTGGGCAAGATATTCACCCAGTTGGATACATGAACATTGCTGCATTCCTTCAAAAAGCAGATAAGGAGCGAAGTGGTGTGATATCTACAATGAACTCAAACTTAGAGCTTTGGGCAAACCCCCTTATTGATACTGCAACAGCCTCAAGTGACTTTAACATAATGGAGTTCAAGCGTAAGAAAACTACAGTATACGTTGGTTTGACACCAGATAACTTGCAGCGTTTACAACCTCTGATGCAGGTATTCTATCAGCAAGCGACAGAATTTTTATGTCGTAAATTACCAGGTAAGGACGACCCATACGGTGTATTATTTGTAATGGATGAGTTCCCAACACTTGGTAAGATGGAGCAGTTTATGAACGGTATCGCCTATTTCCGTGGATATCACGTTAGGTTGTTCCTTATCATTCAGGATACAGAGCAGCTAAAGGGTATTTATGAAGAACCAGGTATGAACTCATTCTTATCTAATGCCACATATCGTATTACATTTGCTGCGAACAATATTGAGACTGCGAATTTGATATCACAGCTTGTTGGTAATAAAACGGTGGATAGTGCCTCTCAGAACAAGCCGAAATTCTTAGACTTTAACCCTGCTTCTAGGTCGTTAAACGTGTCTAAGGCTCAGCGTGCTTTGCTGTTACCACAGGAAGTTATAGGGCTGCCACGTGATGAACAAATTCTTCTTATTGAGTCTCAGCCTCCTATTAAGTCGAAGAAGATTAAGTATTATGAAGATCCATTTTTCATGAAGCGTGTTATCAGTCCTATTCCTATACCACAGCAAGAGCCTTATGATCCTAGAAACGCAAAAGACATTATCGCAAAAAAGGCGGCTACAAAAACTGAAGAATCGACAGAAGAATAGGGTGAGCTATAAACGCTCTGATATAAAATAAAGAAGATTGTTGCAGAGTACGCTCCTGGGTTGACTACCCTGCAGCTGAGAGAAGCGCTGCAAAACGATTGTATGCAAGTTATTTCCTCAGCTATATAGCAAAGTCAGTATAAAAATGGCACTGCTTTATAGTTGAATTTAGCTCTCTAAAATAATGTTGTTTATTTGGGAGATGATAGTTGTAATTTACATAGAATATTTGTCATCTCCATGTAAACGCGTATCCAGTGTATATAACTTTTTCTAGATTACCGACTCCTCGGTAATGACAACGGTTTGGCTTTATACTGCTTTAGCTATAGTTGAGATTCTCTAATATTTAAATCTATCCGCATATTTGTGATGAATAACAAAATTACACCAAGCATTTCATTGAATGACAGGGTATTTTTTGTTATAATTTGAGATCAAATGAATAAATAATGCTCTTAATATGTTAGACCCATTTATACAGCGATTACAAGAAAATGACCAATCTCTCACTCATTTAGTCCTAGTCTCTCAAAACATAGGAGAGAATGACGCTATAACTATTGCTAAGGCTTTAAAAACTAATA
>JAJTIA010000038.1 GCA_021299995.1 Candidatus Jidaibacter sp.
ACCAGAAAGCCATGGCATTAGTGAGGAGTTTTCTACTGGATCCCAAAACCAAAAGCCTCCCCAGCCCAATTCTCTATATGCCCACCAGCTGCCAAGCGTTATACCAAGCGTTAAAAATGCCCATGATAACCTTATTGGGTTTAGTATAGCATCAGAAAGGGCAGAGGACGTGGTGCGTGTAAATAATGCCCCTAATGTTGCTGAGAACGCTATTGAGAATCCAACATATCCTATGTATAGAATTGGTGGATGAAAGGCGAGGCCTATATCCTGTAGAATGGGGTTGAGGCCTAAACCGTTTACAGGGCTTGGAAATATACGATCAAAAGGGTTGGATGATGAAAGCATCATCCCTAAGAAGAGTGCTATCAGCATGTTTTGCACAGAAATTGTAGCTTGTTTAAAAGCAGTAGAGCTATCAGTGAAGAGGAAGATAATCGAAAATAAGCTCATGCAGCATATCCACATAAGCAAGGAGCCCTCATGGTTACCCCATGCTGCAGATATCTTGTATATCATGGGTTTTAAAGTGTGTGAGTTATTTGCGACAATTTGTACAGAGAAATCAGAGATGACAAAGCATAACACAAGTAATAAGAATGCGACGGCAAGACAAACAAACTGTAATGATGCAAGAGTACCAAGGTGCTTAGAGTTGAACCTGATGTATGGGAAGGCAATTAATATGAAGCCTAATATTAAAGCCAAATAGCTGCAAAAGCTGGCGATTTCTGCAAACACTGTGTTTAAAAATTTATTGTAAAGTGAGAAGAAGCATATTGTATAGGCGCTAAAAGACAATCAATAATTAATTAGCAATAAATTTTATTGCAGTTATGTGAAAAATAAAATAGCATCTTTTCGTATAAAATTTCATAGGTAATGGAAATGAACAAGCTTCTTGGTATATGTGCTGTAATATTGATCTCAGGTTTTGCTGTAAACACTATGGCTGCAAACGAGTATGAGGCAAGACGTGATAGAATTTTAAATGATAAAACTATTGCTGAGCCAGTGCGCAAAGAGCTTAAGGAATACTTCGAGAAAGGTAACGTTATCTATAAAGACTGCAAGCAAAAGCGTATGGATCTAAGAAACGGACTATCAGCTGATGCAAAAAAGGCCCTAGCAAAGCATAAAGCCAAGCGTAAACCTAAGAGCTCTACAGAAAATGCCGCTACAGAGCAGAAAAAATAGCCTGTCTTGCACATAAAAAATAGTCCTATATATGCAAAATTAACCTTTTGTTAATACATACGGCCATACAATCAAATTAATAACCGTAATAAGGAGATTGTATGAGTAAGAAGCATAAAACAAATCATTTGGGTAAGTTGCTCAATGATATCAGTATCACTTTAAATTATATAGATGCTAATGTGGCTAGAATAATGAAGGATCTAAGGCAGTGTTTTAGTGTAGTCCCAGGAGATGTGCAGATTGCATATAATAATCTGAGTAATTTTAAGAGTAGGTTTGATATCAAGGCCGCTCATATGCTAAACGATCTCAAGCATAATCAGGGTTTTGATTCAATACCTATAGAACTAAATAAATTCGAAAATGTATTGATTGGTATCGATGATCTGTTTGATTCGCTGACGTATCGTTATAAAAACAACCTAGGCTTTTCTACCGTGGCAAATAAATTCCACGAATTTTTTCAATACTTTGAAAAACTGTATAGAAAATTAGTGGGGGAAAGTAAAAATCTTCTTAAAAAAGCCTCTTGGATTAAAAGTGGTGTAAAAAACCGAATGCTTGGTAGTAAGGTGAATATGAACAGAGGTGTGCATAATTAATATAGGCTAGTTATTCGGACTTGCCTTGTGGATTTCTGACTCTGCTGTGTTCTCTGTTTTAGCAGGCACAGTAGAGTTGAAGCAATACGCAAGAGACACATCATATTTTGGATGAATCAATTGAGACGATGCAGGGCTGTGGGCATATATCCAGCCCTTGAACAGTCTATTAACTACCTTGTTTTTTGATTCGGAGATTTCAATCAAGGCACGACCTTCTTGTACTATAGTCTTTGTGTTTGGTGCCCAGCATTTATTGACTCGTATTGTTATTTCATTGACTGTTTTGCCTGAGCCAGTTGCAATGTATATCGCATATAATTTGCCCAAGGTTTTATCTATTAAGTTGATACGAGCATTTCCTAGTAATGAGCCGTTGTTTGAGCCTTCATGAATTCTGATTTCAGAGTCTTGTATTTCTGTTGCTCCTTGGTCTGAGTCAGAAGATCTGCCTAGTTTATTAAATAATGAATCAAAGACATGTAGAGATTCTGTATTTGCAGCATCAAGCTCATGATCTATGGTTGACGTATCAATTGCCTCTTCTTGATCATATGCAAAAGCGAATGCTGTGAATATTCCTGAAAGGATAAAGGCGCTCAATAATATCAGTAAGAGCGACTTCAGTGATAAAGCGCTGATTAATTTATTTTTTATCTTTTGCATCGTTTTTTGCATCACCCTTTGGTTTATCTACCCCAAACATGAACTTACCTATAAGACTCTCTAAGCTTATAGCAGACTGGGTGAATTCAATATTAGAGTTGTTTTCTAAATATTCATCGTCAGACCCAGGCGATAGGGAGACGTATTTTTCTCCTAATAAGCCGTTTCCTATGATCTCAGCTCCAGTATCGATTGGTAGTTTGATATCACCACTAATTTTTAGAACAAGCACAGCTTGAAATGTTTTTGCATCTAGTTCTTGCTCTACAACTTTACCAACTCTTATACCAGAGATTTTAACATCGCTTCCTAGATTTACTCCATCGGCTTTATCGAATCTTGCAAATAAAGTGTAGGAGTGATTTCCACCTTTTACAACTTGAGTAGTAGAATATGCGTAATATAGAAAGTATCCAGCAACTAACAGCACTAGTAATCCAACTAAAGTTTCAACTAAATTTTTAGACATCTATATAATCCTTATTTATTTGGGTTCCACGATTCATAATCGCCCGTTGCTCTAGCTCTTTTTGCTCCAGAAAACGGATGTCCTTGGGGGAAATAAGCATGTTTTGTCCCTGTGAGGTTTGGTGTGTGCTGCTTCTCCCAAGCGTACATAGGTTCGTTGCTTGAAGGTGCTTTATCGCATTGATAATGTAGCCAATTAAACCAATGACCAGGAACCTTGCTTGCCTCAACCAATCCCGAGTATAATACCCATCTTTTTTTGCGGTTTGCAGCTTTGTCGATTTTCTTGTCTTCGAAATATTCATTTCCGAATTCATCCTTGCCAACAGATTTTGCTTTAAATCTTATAAATAAGCTATTTAGCCAGTTATTCATTTTGCTATCAAAGAGTTGGTATTAGGATCAATATATAATAAATTTCTTCAATATCAATCAATCACTTTTAGATTTTATACACTTGATATGTTGGGTGTGATGAGTTGCTTTAGCTGTGCATATAACACAGGCAGATACAATAAGCGCTACAGACATAGAAACTCATTCGGAAGGCTCTAAAGTTATTGAGTTTTTTGCTAAGAGCGTTGTGGATATCTCTGCAAAGTTACGGGCATCATATATTTGTCTATATACTCAAGATCGGAAATTGAATAATGCGTTTGCAAGGTCTTCTCTATCTGGCACTATCCCAAAATCTCTAAACTTACTTAGTAGCATAAGTTGAGTGTATAAAGGATTAGGGTTTGCTCCTTTGGGTAGTTTTAGTAACGTGGGGTTTTTAGATAGCTCTTCCTGTATTTCACTGAATTTTAGACCATTTGGATGCCCTCTCAGTATTTCTTGTAATGCATTGTCATATATATAATGAGCTTCTATCAACTGACTTAAGAATGAAATACCATCATATTTGTGATGCACTTTGAATGTATGTCCATCTGTCAGAGTTTTGATAGTATTATTTTTAAGCATTGATAAGGTCTTAGTTTGTGTTTCTATGCTTTTTAGGTTATCACAATCATGAAATAGATTGCAGTATCCCGTTGTTTCGTCTGCTAAATGCATGTGCTGCTCCTCTGGAAAGTAAATTACTACATGTCCTGCAGAATGCCCTTGAGAGCGGCAAATATAAAGGGTATCGTCTATGTTCCAGCCAGACCAATGTATGTTGCCTATATTAAGATCTAAAGTAGGTATCTCCTCGAGAGTTTTTGTGTGAGATGTTTGAAAATCTAAAGGTTTAAATAGTTTGAGTAGATCTACAGCTTTTTCAGAAGCGTTTGTATACAGAGTGGTCAATGGGGAGAGGGTCTCAAAGCTATGGGTGAAGAATGCGTGATTATCTTTCATCATATTGAGGTCGTGTGTTGATATATAATGCCTTTTAATGTCCCCCTCAAGCTTATCCAATATGATATTATTTGCGATATGATCAGCGTGACCATGCGTGTTAATTAATGTAATTTGCTTGTAAGGTTTAAGGGAATTGCATAGTGCTAATAATGCGTCTCGAAACTCTAAAGTCACGCCTGTATCTATAATGTACAGCATATCTTCTTTTTTATAAATCAGTGCATTTGCAACATCAGCTTCTGATTTCTCTAAGTTTAAATGGCGTCCCACTATAAGAAATAGGTTTTTTTGAATTTCTATTGTGTCACAATAATTAAGCATATTAGAATTATCGCTTGCTTGGTCTATTCGAGTTGTTTGAGATGACAAATATATAAAATACGAGGCAACTATTAGCATCAGTAATGTAACTAAAGTTTTAATTAAATTTTTAGACATCTATATAATCCTTGTTAGTTTGGTTTCTATGATTCATAGTGCTTCGTTGCTCTAGTGCTTTTTGTATCAAAAATACAAGCTATTTAGCTGTTTGTTAATTGCTATATTAACATATTGATATTGATACTAATATATAATAAATTTCTTCAATATCAATCAATCACTTTTAGATTTTATACACTTGATATGTTTAGTGTTTTGTGAGATCTTTATTTCTATGATAATCAAGAGGATATTTTTATGTCAAATCAAGTTTCTATTTTATTTCACAGCGGATATGGTCACACAGAAAAGGTGGCACATCACATTGCAGCAGGTGCAAAGGGAGCAGGCGCTTCTGTAAACCTTGTGAAAATCGATGCAGATGGTAATTTATCTGATGCACAATGGGAAATGCTTGATAAATCGGATGCAATAATAATGGGCTCACCAACATATATGGGTGCAGCATCTTGGCAGTTTAAAAAGGTTGCTGATGCATCTTCAAAACGTTGGATGACAGGTACTTGGATCAATAAGGTGGGTGCGGGATTTACAAACTCTGCTGGGTATTCTGGTGACAAACTCTCAACTATTAATCAAATTAGCGTACTTGCTATGCAACATGGGATGATTTGGGTTGGTAATGATGTTAGGACATCTCAATACGACGTTGCTAATGTGATTCCAGAGGATGCAATGAACAGAATAGGTAGTTATTCTGGATTGATGACACAGTCTCACCCAATGAGCTCTGCAGAAATGTCGCCTCCTTCTGGAGACCTTAAAACTGCTGAGGCTTTTGGTAAAAGGGTAGCTGAACTTTCAGCAAAATTGCTAGGATCAAAATAAAACTGATCTTATGAGAAAGTAGCAAGAAGTAAGAGATGCTGGTCATTCTCTTGCTTCAAGCTATAAGCGTTGTTGATAGTATCAATAATTCTTAAATACTAAAATACCATATAGATTTTGTTATGTTATTTAGTTTGTGGGATAATATCTGCTTAAGATCTGAAGTTAAATAAGGCATTTGCTATGTCTTCCCTATCCGGCACGATTCCAAAGTCTCTGAATTTGCTTAAGAGCATAAGTTGAGCATATAGAGGGTTTGGGTTGGCACCTTTTGGCAGTGTTAATAGCTTTTGATTTTTAGACAGCTGTTCTTGTATTTCGATAAATTTAAGGCCGTTTGGGTGCTTATTAAGTATCTCCTGCAAGGCATTGTCGTATATGTAATGTGCTTCTATCAAATTGCTTAAGAATGCTATGCCATCTTTTTTATCATGTACTTTGAACGTATGCCCATCTGTTAAAGTTTTAATAGAGTTGTTTTTCAGCATAGATAATGTTTTGGTCTGAGTTTCAACGCTTTTTAGGTGGTCACAATCATGAAACAGATTGCAGTATCCTGTTGTTTCGTCGGCTAAATGCATGTGCTGCTCTTCTGGAAAGTAAATTACTACATGCCCTGCAGAATGCCCTTGAGAGCGGCAAATGTATATTGCATCATCTATATTCCAGCCAGACCAGTGAATATTGTTAATATCAAGATCACATGTGGGTAGGGCTTCAAGTGTTTGTACATATGAAGTATTAAATTCAATAGGTTGAAATAGTTTTAGTAGATTGCTCACTTTATCATGTGCGTTAGTGAACAAATTGGTTAGGGGTGTTATTTTATCAAAGCTGTATGTAAAAAATGTTAAATTGTCTTTCATCATTTCTAAGTCATGAGTCGAGATATAATGGTATTTCTGCTCTGCTTCAAGAGACTCTAATATTACATTATTAGCCGTATGATCTGCATGACCATGAGAATTTATCAAAATTATTTTGTTATACGGTTTTAAAGATTTACATTGATTTAACAATAGCTCTCTGAATTCTAGAGTCACCCCCGTGTCTATTATATAGAGTGCATCTGATTTTTTATAAATGATTGAATTAGCAACGTCTGCTTCTGATTTTGCCACATTTAAATGGCGTCCAACTATAAAAAATAGATTTTTTTGAATTTCAATATTATCACAGTAATTCATCATATAAACCTCTCTCATCAAGCCTTGCTAAAGATATGTTATTGATTTTATTATGAGTTTTATTTGTTTGCAAATCAATACATTATATTAATAATGCCTCATGTAGTATAAGTAGTAAATAGCTTGCGGTAGGATTGGGAATCGCTTATAAATATTCAGTTTAATGTTTCAAAAACGAAAGTACTATAAATGATGACCGCATCCAATTTTTCTAATACAGATCATTCTTCATATCTTGAAGGTCTGAATCCAGAGCAGAGGGAAGCTGTTGAAAATCTGGACGGCCCTTTACTAATTTTAGCTGGCGCAGGTACTGGCAAAACCAAAGTTCTTACAACCCGTATTGCACATCTGCTATTCAATAAGCGTGCATTCCCATCTCAGATCTTAGCCGTCACATTTACAAATAAAGCTTCACGCGAGATGAAATCGCGTATGGAAAGCCTTTTAGGATACGAGGTTGATGGTTTGATGCTTGGCACATTCCACTCTATTGCTGCTAAGGTTTTGAGAAGACATGCTGAGCTTGTTGGGCTTACATCCAGTTTTACAATCATTGATTATGATGATCAGCTAAGATTAGCAAAGCAGATTTTAAATGATTACAACGTTGATGATAAAAAGAATCCACCTAAGGTTCTTGTGTATTTAATAAATCACTTTAAGGATAAAGCGCTTGCACCAGATAAGGTGGAGTCATATGACAACTCATACTTTGCAGATGGTAAATTACCTTCGCTTTATGCGGAATATCAAAGGCGTTTAAAGCTTTTGAACTCTGCGGATTTTGGTGATCTAACGCTATATAATATCGAGATATTTAACACGCATTTAGATGTACTAGAGTATTATCAAAACCGCTTTAAATACATACTGGTGGACGAGTATCAGGATACTAACGTTGCTCAGTATCTTTGGCTTAGGCTACTCGCTCAAAAGCAACGTAATATATGCTGTGTGGGCGATGATGATCAGTCTATATATGGCTGGCGTGGCGCTGAGGTTACCAATATTCTACGGTTTGATAAAGACTTTGAAGGAGCAAAAATAGTGCGTCTAGAGCGTAACTATAGATCGAAAGGTCATATATTAAATGCTGCATCGCATATTATCTCAAATAACAAAAATCGTCACGACAAGACTTTATGGACTGAAGATGATGATGGCCAAAAAATTAAGCTAAATAGCTTATATGATGATCGCGAAGAGGCGCGTTTTATTGCTGAAGAGATAGAGAGCCTAAGGCGTTTGAGGAAACTAAGATATTCGGATATGGCGATTTTAGTGAGAGCTGGCTACCAGACGCGGAGTTTTGAGGAAAGTTTGAACGCATATAGGATTCCATATCACATTATAGGTGGTATTAAGTTCTACGAACGTATGGAGATTCGGGATGTTATTGCATACATTAGGCTACTGGTCAACAGGGGTGATAGCTTAGCGTTTGAACGTATAATCAATACACCTAAGCGTGGTATAGGTGGCACTACAATACAAAAGATTAGGATGTTTGCAAACGAAGAGCAGATCTCTATGGCAGCTGCTGCACAAAAGCTGATAAGCATGCGGCAAATTAAAGGAAAGGGTGCGGACTCTATAATGGCCTTGCTTAATAATTTTGATAAGTGGGACAAGTTGTTATCTGAGACCACTCACTACGATGTTACAGATATGATGCTTGCAGAAAGCGGATATATACAAATGTGGAAAGATGAAAAGACAGAAGAATCTAGAGACCGTGTAGATAATATATACGAGCTTTTGCGATCTTTAGAGGAGTTCCCAGATCTTAAAACCTATCTTGAGCACGTGAGTCTAATAAATGATATTGATAATATGCAGGACGATGATAGGGTCAACGTGATGACAATGCATGCTGCAAAAGGTCTCGAGTTTGAAACAGTATTTTTAGCTGGATGGGAGGAGGGTGTTTTTCCAAGCCAAAAAGCATTAGATGAAAATGGAAAGTCAGGGCTCGAAGAAGAGAGACGCCTCGCATACGTTGCTATTACTCGCGCAAAGAATAATTTATATATCTCGTTCACATCTACACGTAGGATGTATGGGTCATTCCAAGCCTCGACACCATCACGCTTTATAGATGAACTGCCTAAAGAGTCTTATGAGCTGCTGAACGCTCCAAGTTCCTATACGCGCTATAAGAATTTGAACTCGCAGCAGCATTATCAGAAGCCTAAAAGCCCTGTGATATCAAATAAGCCTGATGCTAAATTTAAGGTCTCTCAAAAAGTTACCCATCCCAAATTTGGAAGTGGTAGAATTATTAATATCGCTGGCGATATAGCAGAAGTTGTGTTTGCGGAATCTGGTATTAAAAAAGTAATGATAGACTATCTGAATTAATGTATAATTCATGTTACTTTAGCTATTTTGAGCCCAATTAATGTTTAATGATCGATACTTTAGAGAGCTGCCATCAACCGGGGAGCTTCTTGCAGAATATAAAATACATGCAAACAAAAAACTTGGGCAGAACTTTTTGTTAGATAGTAATATCACTGATACAATCATTAATTACGTAGGTAATGTCGCTGGCCAAAATATATTGGAAATTGGCTCAGGGCCTGGTACTCTTACACGCTCTATTTTAGCTGCAAACCCAAAGAAGCTATATGTTGTAGAATTTGATAAAAGATTTGTACCAATTCTTACAAGGATACAAGAAATTTCAGAGGGTGTGATGGAGATATTTGTAGAAGATGCGGTGTTGTTTGAGGAAGAAAAGCATTGTAGCACACCGATCACAGTAATTGCAAACTTGCCTTACAACATCGGTACAGAACTTGTAATCAAATGGATAGAGAAGATCGATTATTTTGATAATATAGTTGTTATGCTGCAAAGAGAAGTGGCACAAAGGCTCTGTGCTATCCATAAAACAAAATCATATGGGAAGCTCTCTATTTTTGCTCAGAGCATTTGTGATGCACACGTGATATTGGATGTAGAGCCTCATCATTTTACCCCTCCGCCTAAGGTGAACTCGAGCGTTGTATGTCTTTCAAAAAAAGCAAGCAGGCCTAATAAAGCATTTATGGATATGCTCGCAAAAGTGACACGTATAGCGTTTGCACTCCGTAGGAAAAAGGTCTCTACATCCCTTTCAAGCTTGATTTCTGCCACAATATTAGACTCTTTAGGCATAGATACCAATAAGAGGGCAGAGGAATTATCTGTGCTTGAGTATCATAGAATCACACAACACTTGCTGGGATAGAAATGTCTAGTCCAATCTTAACAGTTAAGAATCTATCTTTAAGCTTTGGCCAAAAGGAGCTTTTTAACGACATAGAATTCTCAATATATGAAGGCGATAAAATTGCGCTTATAGGCAAAAATGGAGAAGGTAAATCTACACTCATGAAGATGATAGCAGGCATTCATGAGCCAGATGGTGGGTTAATTTGGACTATGCCTGGCATTAAAGTTGGATATTTGCCACAGAATTTTGACTACTCGAAAGATAAAAAAACGTACGAGTATATTGGTGAATCTTTGGAGAAAACAGGAGAGGATTTAACATACAAAATCGACATGCTTGCAGAGCCATTGGGTATAGACAAAAATAAGAGGCTCTCACAGTTATCAGGTGGTGAGTTAAGACGTGTATACCTTGCAAAAGCGCTTCTTGATGAGCCAGATTTGTTGATGCTTGATGAGCCTACTAACCATCTTGATATCGCAACAATAGAGTGGCTTGAGGGATATGTAAATTCGTATCAAGGTGCTATGTGTTTGATAAGCCATGATAGGACGTTTCTCGCAAATGTTTCACAAAAAATGATGTGGATAGATAGGGGAGATATACATATCGCAAAAAAAGGTTACAAGTATTTTGAGGAATGGTCGATAGAACTTTTGGAGCAAGAGCAAAGAGAGGTTGAGCGCTTGCGTAGAAAGCTTACAGAAGAAGAGCAATGGAAGATACAAGGTGTGACTGCACGACGTAAACGCAATCAAAAGAGACTTTCAGACCTTTATGAGCTTCGTGACAAGATGCGTGCTGCAAAAGGTGCACTCAATAAAAAAACGCAGGAGATTGCAAATCACGAATTTGGCCAAATACAAAAGTCTAAATTATTAGCAGAACTTGAAAATGTCACTGTATCAATCAATAAGAGAAACCTGATTCAGGACTTTTCACTTACTATCACAAAAGGCGAGAAGATAGGTATAATTGGTCCAAATGGATGTGGTAAAACAACTCTGCTTAGTCTAATTACAGGGCAGCTGGAGCCAGAAATTGGGCGTATTAAGATCGCAAAAAATACAACTGTTTCGTATTATGATCAGCACCGTGTAGCACTGAATCCGGAAGACTCCCTGTGGGAAACGCTCTGTCCAAATGGGGGTGATCATATACAAGTTGGCGATGGCACAAAGCACGTTATTGCATATCTGAAAAATTTTATGTTCGATCCTAAAACTTCGAAAGATAGCGTATCAACTTTATCTGGTGGTCAGGCTAATAGGCTGATGCTCGCGAAGATTTTAGCGTCTCCAGGTTCTTTGTTAATACTAGATGAGCCAACAAACGATCTGGACGTAGACACGCTTGACATGCTGCAGGATATATTATGGGGATATAAGGGGACGCTAATTGTTGTGAGTCACGATAGAGACTTTCTTGATAGGCTTGTGACTAGAACTCTTATTTTTGAAGGCAATGCTAAAATTGTTGAGTACTTTGGTAGCTATATGGAGTACAAAGCGCAAAGTTTGACGAAGAAAATGCCTATAGCGAAAAACAAAATAAAGTACGAAAAATCTGAAAGAGTTGAATCTAGCAATAAGATATCGTTTAAAATAAAGCATGAACTTGAAATGCTTCCAAAGCAAATAGAAGTACTAGAATTAGAAAATTCACATATTGAAGAACAACTTTCCAATGATGCGCTTTATACAAAAAATCCACAGCTTTTTACATCACTAAGCGATCAACTTGCGCAAAATAATAAGAAGCTACAAGAGCTGTGGGATAGATGGGCAGAATTAGAAGGTCAGATCTCTTTATAGTAGAAGATCCCAGGCACTATCTTGCCGCCATCTAACTCATATTTTGGTAACACACCCCAACGTACATAACCACGGCGTTCAAAAACTTTAAGTGCAGCTTCACGAGTTTCACGCACACTCACTTTTATCAAAGAGAAACCAAGCATTTTTGCTTCTTTTTCTGCTGCATCCATCATCATCTCAGAAAGGCCGAAACCTCTGGCCCAAGGCGCTATAAAAAAGTTATTTATAACACATGCAAACTCAGATGTCTGATTGCTCGGAGATGGCTTTACTAATTGTAATGTGCCAGCAATAACTCCATCCATGCGACCTACAAATAGCTCTATTTCCGGAACTAAAAGTACGCCTTCCCAATAGGATTGAATAACAGATAGCTTTCCATAATCAGTTAGTTGTGTGCCAATGTTAAAGCCTTTTGTATATTCCATTGTTGCAACTGTGATATCTGTGATATCGCTTAAATCCATTGCGTTAAGCATTTCTATACGTTCAACTAACAGTTTTGTTTCTGGTGCTTTATACATTGTTTGAGGTATTTAAGATGCTTAAGTGTCTAAATTCTGCATCGGATTCTGATGATGCTATGATTACGTCAGAGATCTGAAATCCATGATTTTTTAGGTCTTTTTGTATCCAATCCCTCCCTAACATTCCCACAAAAATTGATATGGTGAAGTATAGTAGTGAGCTTAGCGTTGGTGTTAATACAGAGGCCATGACAAGCTCTCGGATCAGTATAGCTAGTAGCGCTAATTGCACAGCTTCTTTCCACAGAGCATTGTAAAGAAGCCAAAATATCCCAAAGATAAATCCATAAAAAGAAAAGCCTTCGGCGATATAGCAGTACTCTATTGCATTGCCTGCTCCGTCTCTTTTTTCGTATATAGTATATGAATGCATAATATTTAAAAACGATCTAGTAATAACATTAGTACAATAAAACAGCTGACTATGTAACTGAATTTTACAGCTATTTTTAAGCTTTTTTTGCGCAGATCATGTGCAACAAGTGACTGATTGCCATAAAAAAAGATATCTCTAGCAATCTCTGCACCTCTTTTTATCGCATGTACATACCCATCCATATCCTTTTTGATGAGATTCTGATTTGATATAGCTTTATATAAGTCGTAGATATCTGAGGTTTTAGATGCATTAGTGAGTGATTGAGATATTTCATGCTTGATTGCTGTGCTACGTAAAAAACCATCAACCACATCTATCAATGCAGTTTTCATAATTGATGAGATGTGTTCTAATTTACCAATTTTTGTCTTTCTTTGTGCTGCAGCAAAAATTAGAGTGAGTTGAATAGCTCTGCTTTTTTGTAATGCTGGTGTAAAATCTAGATCGTTTGCCTTGGCTTCGTTTGTCATACCAAACTTTGCTGCTATAAAGGCAGGTATAGATTTTTTTGCGATTATTGCATCGTAGTCTATCTTATGTTCCTCGATATAATGAAGTACATCCTTTAATCCTATACAAAATTCCATTTTTAGTATGTCTGCTTGACATGGCAGCATTGGGTTTAGCTCATATAAGCATCTATCATAGCCAAACCCTATTTCATGCTTTTTGATATAATCCGAGCACTTGTTTAATAATAGAATATGAGTCATATGATCAACTTCTCCAAGCTGTGCAGCCAGAAATTCATATATACTAAAAATGTTTGCAAATAATGTACCAGCTAAAAGTTGGGTAATATCACCTTGTCCATTATTAAATGCTGAAAGCATCATCAAGCCAAGCCCATCTTTATGAAATGCAGTGTTTCTAATTCGAATTGGAGCAATTGGATCTAGCAATATCAGAGTTTTGATAAGGCGCTCATCGTCCAGTGAAAAAATACGCTGTGATGGTATTTTGCTAGGTGTGCAATTTGCATGGAAGTTTGAAAACATATCAAGAAACTTACTCTCGCATTGATTGGATTCAAACCATTTTTTTAGCTTATCTGTCTTAATAAATTCTTTGGATAAGTCCCAATTTTGAGCCATCTCATGCGCGATTGCACGCATTGAATAAAATTCTTTAGAATTGAATGTGATCGCTCTAATCATTGTAGTTTTTTCATATAGCGCATCAAGATTATAATTTCTGCCTTGTAAGAAGGCGTCGATGTCTATATAGCTCCACCGATTTGTTGGATTATCTGAAACAAGGCCTCGTATTAAATCCATTATCCTGCCAGATGGTATTGAAGACGTGTTTTGTGTCATCAACCCATATGTACCAAGTTGCAATTTTGAGCGTATTATATCTTTTGTTTCATAGCTCGAGAAATCTTTTCCTGTTAATAGTGTGTATAATGTGCACCCAAGTGAGTAATAATCTACTTTTTCGGTTGCAGAACCTTTGCCGTAATTTTGAGATTGGGCTCTCTCTACAGTTTCGAAAAACGGTAACTGTAAGAGACCGCAAGGTTCAGATATGCATGAGCCCACTATGACTTCTCCTTGAGAATTGATGAATATATTCCTAGGATTAATACTCCCATGCACTATAGAAGTTTGGTGCAGATGGTTTAAAACGCTCAATATAGGTTTTAATAATTTGCGTGTGATAAAGGCTTCATCTAGTTTTAAGCCAGCTTTTAGAAGATCTGATAAGCTTTTTCCTTTTGGTATTGGTAGAATAGCGACAAAGAATCTTTCTTCTGACGATAACCCAACATTTGCTAATCCGTATACCACAGGAGTTGCAAGATTTGTGCCCATGTAATTTTTGAGCTCCATAATTTCTTTTATGCGTATAGGTATATTTTTTTTAAAGACTAAAGCATAATACTCAGATGATAATCTTTCATCAGTTGTAACCTCAAATGGAGTGCTAGGAAAAGCAGGATAAGCTGTTGCAAACTCAGTGCTAAAATCTCCTAGTTGCAAGCTTGGATCAATATGAAAGTTCTCAAGCTGGTTAGGTGTATCTGATATTGGAAATTTGGTTTGCGATAGTTCGATAGAGTCATTATATATTCCATCAAGCAAATCTTTGCCAATTTTATAGCCATCAATCCCCAACTTTGACATGAGCATATTATTCACCTAATTCTTCTAAATATTCTAGAACTTCTTGCGCATGACCTAAAACCTTAACGCTAGGCCAGATTTTTGTAATAACGCCTGTGTCATCAATAAGAAAAGTTGAGCGCTCTATTCCCATATATTTTTTTAAGAACATTTGCTTTTCTTTCCATACGTCATACATTTTTGCAACTGTTGCATCCGTATCAGAAAGCAGTTGTATTCCTAAAGAATGCTTATCTATGAAGTTGCAATGACTTTTTATGGTATCTGTGGAAATGCCAAATACTGTGGTGTTGAAGTTGTCGAAATCTCCTACCAATTTAGTGAAGTCATTTGCTTCGATTGTGCATCCAGGTGTGTTGTCCTTCGGATAAAAATATAATACAACATTTCTGCCTCGAAGTTCTGAAAGCGTTACATTGGTTCCATTGCTAGAAGGTAATGTAAAATCAGGAGAGTGTGTTCCGATAGTGATTGCCATGTTATACCCTTTATAAAATATACAATGATAGTATCAACCAAAACATAAAAGGTCTATAATTTATTGATTTTATGACTATAAGTAAAATCCGGATTTTGGGTATATGCAGATTTTTTGCATTTTTTTGCAAATTTTCTGATACTAGTAATATAATCTTTACATTGATGGTATTTTATATTACGATTTATCATCGTAATAACATATTCTACTGAAATATAATGAAGTTCTATAACTTGCACGTCTTAGATGTCTCTATCATACTTGTTTATTTAGTTGTATGTCTTGTAATTGGTTACCTCACATCGAAGAAGGTAAAGAATATCAAGGATTATGCGATAGGTTCGGGAGGAGTATCAACAGCTGTATTAGTAGGTACATTCTTTGCAACAGATATTGGAGCTGGCGATACTGTAGGTACCATGGCAAAAGTGCAAACTGCTGGTCTATTGTTTTTAGTTGCAGCAGTATTAAGGCCATTGTTCTGGTTGGTTGCATCTTTTTTATTTTCTAAAAATATAGGTTATTTCAAAGAGGCAGGTTGTTTAACATTGTCTGACATAATGGAAGTTACATACGGAAAGACAGGCCGTTGGATTTGTAATATTGCATCATTTGGCTTTGCTGTTGGTGTTGTGGCGCTCCAAGTGATAGCGCTCAATTATATGTTGAAATATTTTTTGGGTATAGCTTCTGTTTACTGTGCTTTGCTTACATTCTCGATACTAACCATATATTCTATGATGGGCGGTATTAAGGCAGTGGCACTTACAGATTTATTACAAGCCGTGGTATTTTTAGTTGGTTTACCACTTGCATGCTTTTTAGCCCTGGATAGTTTTGGTGCTTCTTTCTCTGAGATCCTAGAGTCTTTACCTGAGACACATAAGTCATTTGATTTATCGGGTGCTAATATCTTGCTTCTTTCTGGGATTGTGATGCGTAGTATGTTGAATGGTACAGAGGCGCCATTTATACAAAGGTATTTAATGGCCAATAACGAGTCACAATTAAAACAAGTAATGAGAGAATGTTTTTACCTCGCTCTTCCATTCGCTATTATTGTGGTCACATGTGGTCTAGTTGTTACTGCTACATCTGATAGCACAATAGATAGTAACACAGCGTTTTATTATCTAATTGACCACTACTTGCCAATTGGTGTAAAGGGTCTTGTGATTACAGGAATGCTTGCTGTTATTATGTCTACAGCGGATTCATGGTTGAACACTGCGAGTGTGATGTGTGCGCACGATATCTTAGGTAATATATTTCCGAATGCTACTAAGAAGACAATGCTACTTATTGCCAGAATTTCAACGATGTTAATAGGTTTTATTGGTGCTTTGTTTGCAATTTCATATTCGAAAGGTCTTACAGATTTTATGTGGTTGATTGATGGACTATGGGCACCGATTGTGATCTCTCCGTTGATATATGCTATGTTTGTTAAAAAATCGAACTCACAAAGCTTTATTGTTGCATCAATAATGTCTCTAATTGGTGTAGTTGTTGGATTTTTAATCACAAACGAATTAGCGCGTGTTAGTACATCTATGGGTATAGTGTTCAGCGCTATAGGGCTGTTGGGCGCTAGATATTACCAGGGTATAAGATCAAACCCACAGCAGGTTATAAATTCTGTAAGATATGCAATGCTTGCCATCATCAAGCTTCTGTTTATACGCTATACATTCAATCAGATATTGGATTTTTCTGCTAAGCAAGTTCAGGAAAATGGTCGTAACTATTATCTTACTGGAATGATAGGTATCATGTTCTTTATCAGCAGCTTGTTCTTTTTTGATCCAGATGGAAATTCTGAGATGTTGCTATATATGAGGTCTATTGCTGCTGTCATGAGTCTTTTGTTGATGTTCCATGAGCATTTTAATTTAAAGTTTCAGCAGCAGAAGTACATCGCACTATATTACCATATTGTGTTGCTTATTGTATTCCCCTTAACATCTGGCTATATGGCTATAATCTCTGGATTCAGCTCTTTTTGGATGATAAGTTTCGCACTTGCTATAATCATGATGAACTTTATTTGTGGTGCAACAATCACAGCAATTCTTACTGTAATCGGTGTAGCTCTATCATTTATTATATGGCAGTCCACAGGTTCTAACATGATGGCCATCCCACCTAGCATGGTGCATATAGGTTCTACTATTATCTTGATGATTGTGACTGCGAGATTTAGGCATAATTTCCAAAGATATGCTGTTGAGGTACGGGATATGTATCTTACCATGATTGCACATCAAGTGATGCAGCCAATTGCACAGGTTCAGATGTCTGCAGAGCATATACAAGGTATCTTGGCTTCTTACACAAAGAAAGATGCAAAGAAATCTTTTTATGCAATAGATGAAGATGATTTGAAAGAGGTAAATAGAACGGTAAATGCACTCCGTAAAATCGGATGCAAGAGCACAGAGCTTGTCAGGGGCTTATTGATGATGTCGCGTGATGATATTGCTAAGGCTGAAGATGTAAACGCATATTATATTAAAGAGTGTGTAGAAGATGCTTTATCAATATATTCTGATGAAGAAACTGCTAGAATCAATTTTGACATTTCTAATAACTTTAGGTTTCAGGGCTCAAAGATGTTTATGGTGGAGGTGATACGTAATTTGATCACTAACAGCTTGAAATACGGTGGATCTTCTGTGCAGATTCAGATCTCTGCCCGTAATAGAATGCTATTCATACGTGATAATGGTAAAGGTATTGAGAGTGACCGCATACCTCATATTTTTGATCCTACACGTAATTCTAACGGACAAACAACAGGGATTGGCTTTGGCCTTGCATTCGTTAAAAGAGTTGCGGATACATTTAGCTATTCAGTTGCATGCAAATCTGAGCCTGGTAAATGCACAGAGTTTCGAATAGGGTTTCCTAGGGTTTAGGGGCATTACATGATGTATCCTACTAGTGATTATAACAATCGCATTAACTGCCAGGTGCCTACATATCGATTTGCTCGACTTCAACCGCTTCATCTTTGCCTAAAGCAATAGATAAGCTTCGTAAATCTTTTAGATTTAGGTGATCTAAAATCACTTGGAACACATCTTTATGGAGCTTAATCTCAGATTTTATTTCAAACTTGCTTGCTATTATTCCATCTAAATATCTTTGAAAGCATAATGTCTCGGAGTTAGATAGCAATTTTTCGCGTTCTGCTATGTATGATATTTGGTGTTGATATGTTTTTAACTTATTCACATCTATTGTTTGATCTTTATATGAGCGTATTAGCCCTTTTATCTTTTCTCTTCTAGCGGAGAGAGTAGTGCTCAGTGCATATGGTATACCTGTATAATGAGCATAAATGATATGAGGATTTAACATGATAGCATCATCTATCATCTGTGTATTCGCAGCTATTTCGTTCCCAAAATATAAAACAGTAAGAGATTTGTTTATTGTTAACGCGCGCGATAATGCTTTTATGCAATCTTCTCCAATGACATTGCCTGACAGATTAAGAGAAGCCAAAGTAGAGTTTTTTGATAAAAAGTTGTATAAGGCATCTGAGCATAAGCCTGTAATGTTATTTTGAGACAAATCAATCTTAATGAGTTTAGTGTTAGTTGATAAAGCATTAAATAACGAGATTGCGCCATTATCATCAAGACCGTTTTTTGATAGGTTTAATGATGTGAGTGATGAAGTTGGTAAGGAAGAGAATAGATCTTTTACATCTGTATTTGCAATATTATTGCGTGATAGATGAAGAGAAAGTAAAGAGGAATTATATTGCAAAGCGTTTAATATCGCTTTAATACCTTTGCCATCGATTTGATTGTTTGCAAGAGATATATGCCTAAGATGGAAGTTTTGTTGTAGAACCTCAGATAAAAGTGCTGCGCCATTATTACCTATTTGTAAATTGAATGCCTTGAAGCTAGAAACATTTGTATTTGTTTTTAATGCAGCACCTATATCTTGGAATGAGCAATCAACTATATTACTAGTTTTAAAAACAGTCATGCTTGGGTCATTGCTCTGTAACTGTTGTAACTGTTTTGCCAGATTTTTCTTTGATTGTTGTAAGCGGTTTTCAATGGTTTGTTTCATAAGCAATATCTTATACTATCTTGTGCGAGACTTTAGATAGTTTTTTATATCTTATCAACCAAAGCGGATGAATTATTGCATTAATATTTCAAAGTGATGCATTTTTGCAATTTGTATTGGGTGTATGTTATTTTTTCATACCATCGTATGTGCTAGCTGAAGGTCCCTCTACATATCTTATAAAATCATTAATTTCTGCTTCTGACATTATCCTAGTTCGTTCAGTTCTCCATCTCACATCTTCTGTTGCAATAAATATGATCTTTGTTTTGCATTGTCTTAGTTTTTCCATCTCTGCAGAACCATTTATATAATCAGTCATCAAACTTCTTACTTCAGTAGCCCTTGCATTTAAAGTGTTGTACACTTTGATGCTCATATCCATATAGCCAGCTAGCAAAATGTTTGGATTATGTAGGATGCTGGTATCTAAGTAATTAAGACCTTCTTGGCTGATATCGTCGTTGTAAGATAGATCAACACAAAGAAGCGTTCTATTGATGTCTAAGGCCCTTGCAAGCCATGAAATTCCATGGTCGGTGAAGTTGTTTTCACTGAGATCTATAGATGTGAGGTGAGTGTTATTTTCTAGGGCTGCTGAAATTTCTTTAAGCAGTGCATCATCGATGTTTCGCTTGGATAAATCAAGTTCTGTAAGTGATGGGGAATCATTTTGTAACTGTTCTAAGTAATTTGCATTTTGTAGAATATCTTGCATATAAATATATACCTTATGCGATTTTTGCCTTGATCTCATCGATTGCAAGTATCACTTTGCTGTCAGATATCAGCTTGGCTGTAATCTGCTTGCAATAATATATAACGCTTGCATGATCTCTTCCACCAAGCATTTTGCCTATTTCTTGGAGGCTTTTTGTTGTTAATGTCTTTAACAAGTATGCTGCAACTTGTCTTGGTAGCACAGTGCCTGCTGCACGGCTCTTAGATTTAATTTCTGTTACCTCAACGGCGAAATAATTGGCAACATGCTCTAAGATAGATTCTGGAGTCAACGCCACATCACTTGATGCAAAATTTTCTTTCAATATTCTGTTCGCTAGCTCTAGATTTGGATCTTGTCCGCTCAAGCTTGCAAATGTAATAAGCTTTGTTAATGCGCCTTCTAGCTCTCTATTACTAGATAAAACTTTCTCTGCAATTAGCGCCAACACATCTTCAGAGATTTGTTGCCCCATTTGAATGCACTTTTTCTTTAAGATTGCAACTTTTAGCGCATAATCTGCAGGTTCTATCTCTATTACAAGGCTTCCAACTAATCTAGATTTAGCCCTTTGATCTAGTGCTAGCTTAAAAGGGCTTGTGTCGCTTGAGATGACAACACATTTGTTTGCATCACTGAGCGCTGTAAGAATGTTAGAAAATTCCTGAGAAGTAGCAGCTTTTCCGCAAATAAACTGTAAGTCGTCTAAAAGCAATATGTCAGAGGACTTGAGCTTTTCTTTGAACCCTATTAGATCATTTGCTCGCAGATATTTTAGGTAAAGATGCATAAATTTTTCTGCGCTTAGATATAAAACAGAGCGCTGATCTGAAGAGTTGGCTCTGATATGAGATGCAACAGCTTGTAAAAGGTGTGTCTTCCCCATACCCACAGCTGAGTGCATGTAAATGATATTAGTGCCAGCAATGGACTTCTCGTTTTTAGCAACCATTGTACAAGCAGAAAAAGCTATCCTATTGGCATCACCGACTGCGAAATTTTCAAAATTTAAGCGTTCATCAAGTGGATAAGAGAATATATCGCAGTTTATTGCGTGTTCCTTAGTCTGCACGATAGAATCTACACGTTGCTGAAGCTGTGTAGATTCAACGACTTCGATAGATATCGCAGAAATGCTTGGATCTAAAAGCTCTAAAACAGACTTAATGTAATCAAGATAGTTATTGCATATCCATTCTCTGATGAAGCGAGATGGTGCACTAAATGTCATTATGCCATTATCAAGTGATATCACAGCCAGATGTGAGAACCAATTTTTGTATGTGATTTCGCCATAAGTATCTTTAAGCGAGATGACAGCGCTCTGCCAAAGGCTAAGCGCGTAAGAACTGTTATCATCTCGCAAGTTATACATTATCACTGCCTCCACGGTAACTTAGATGATTTCCAAGAATCTACACTTTCGTTATTGCCGCCTGTAAAACCACCAGAAACATTGATGCAATTTTTATATCCAATTGATCTAGCAAAGGTAGCCGCTTCATCAGAGCGAGCAGCGCTTCTGCAAATAAAGAAGATGGTACTCTCTTTATCTGGTACAGCTTCGATCAGATGGGTTGTAAATTGAGGGTTCACGCTCATATTTGGCAAGGTTCTCCACTCTATTGTAATAAGATTTTTGGATATATCATCAAGAGAAGGTACACCATCGGCGTTCCATTCAGCAGATGTTCTGACATCTACAAGCACAGCTTTAGGATCAGCCTCAAGAGCCTCCCAAGCTGCTTTTGGAGAGCAAGAATGACAATGGAGCTGTGACATAAACACATTACCCTTGATTTAGAGGTTACTTAGTTTTTGATTAAACTGGTTTAAATGTTTTGCCTTAATATGAGCTCACCGTAAAGCTAATTAATCATTTTTTTTTCGAATAATCCTGTTGACTTTAGATTATATCAGTAGGTTCGCGATATAAAAGCGTTCAATTTATTTGAGTCAGGTTTTACCTTGATTTCTATTATAGGAGACCAATAATAGACCACCAAATTGGAGCAATGATAGCCCAAACAATAAGATAGAATGCACTTGTCATAAATCCTAAATACCACCAAGTTTTTGTTTTCAGATAATTGGCTCCAAAGAATATAGGTGCACTAGCTAAGCTGAAGTGTGTTATACCACCAGATAGGATAGATAAAAACCCTAATGTAAGCGCGCACACAACAGGAGGAAAACCATAACTGATCAATACATACAAGAATGTTGGGAACAATACAGTAATGTGTGCTGTAGCACTTGCAAACAGATAGTGTATGTAAAAGTATACCAAACATAAAATTGCAGCTGCTAATAAAGTGTTATCTTGTGGCAAGCTAGTTTTGATATATTCACCAAATACGCTCATTAAACCTAGTTTAGATAGAAATCCTGATAGCATTACAAGAGTTGCAAACCATAGGAAGGTATGCCATGCTCCTTTGTCTGCTAGTGCATCATCTAACGAGATTGTACGTGTTACAAACAAAATAGATAGTCCAAGTAATGCTGTAGCTGTTGCACTGATTCCTAGTGTTGAGCCAAATATCCACAGAGTTATAAGTATGACGAATGTTAAAAGCATGATAATTTCTTTTCTGCTCATTCTACCCATTTCAGCAAGTTTTTGTCTTGCAAGTTCAGGAGCGTCTTCAGAATACTTGATTGTAGGCGTGTATAAGAAGTACACGACTAATGGCATTAGAAGTAAGCATACTATTCCTGGTAGGAAAGCCGCTAATGCCCATAGACCCCAAGAAATATCGATTTGACTATCAGATGCTAACTTGATCACAAGAGGGTTTGCTGCCATCGCCGTTAAGAATAGGCTGCTTGTGATCACGTTGGATTGAAAGCACACCTTCATTATAAATCCTGCGGTTTTAGAAGAAACACCGTGATGCTCAGAATCTTGGTACGATTTGCATAAGGATTGTGCAATTGGGAATATAATACCACCGCCACGTGCTGTAACGCTTGGAATAAGTGGTGACAAAACGAATTCGGCAAGTACCAAACCATATGAAAGACCTAATGTGCTTCTTCCTAACTTAGATATGAAAAAATATGCGCATCTTGCACCAAAGCCTGTTTTGATGAAGCCTAACGAGATAAAGAATGCAAATAACACGAGCCATACTGTTTCTGTACCAAATCCACCCAAGCATTGTTCCAATGTTAAGCTTCCTGTAAAGACGCATACAGCAATGCTTATAAGGGCTAATGCCCCCATCGGTAGTGGATTCAATATGATTCCTGCTATTGTTGCTACGAATATCGCAAAAAGTTGCCATGCTTGAGGCGTTACACCTGTGGGTGTGGGCATTTGCCATATAGTTAAGCCGAATAATACAATGTATAGTAAGAGCATGTGTTTAGATTTAAGCACGTGTTTCATAGCTTCCATAATTAATCTCATTAATAAATATATTTTATGTACCGTGGTCCTTAGACTCATGTTTCCTTAAGCGTTGCCAGAGTATGGAACAAGCATTTCAGGTTTCTTGATGCCTACTTTCTTTAGATGTGTGCTCCATTTTTTAGATGGATCACCAAAAAATATCTCAGAAAAGCTGATATCTGCTAATATCCAAGAGTTTTCCTCTATTTCTTGTTCTAACTGACCAGGTGCCCAACTAGAAAATCCCTTGCAAATAAGAAAGTCATTTTTCTGCTTACCCACTACAACATCACGCAAAAAAGCTTCTGCATTTGTGTATAGTGTGAGCTGCGCTAGTTCCTTAAATTGCTTTTTTTGCTCTTTTGTTGCGCTAAGTATAAACAATTTGTCTTCGTCAACCGGACCGCCATTGAATATAGTGTATTTCTTGTTAATTTGAAATTGTTTTTTTATTTTGAGCTGCTCTTTTAATTCTTCGGTCGAAATTTCTGAATATGGCTGATTAAATATCACGCCTAATGATCCGTCTAAGGCATCATGCGCGCATAAAAATATTAAAGAATGATCGAAAATAGAGTCATCTAAGCTGGGTGTTGAAATAAGCATACGACCAGCGAATGATCCTTCGATATTTTTAGCCTGCCCTGTAGAAAAATAATTATCCATATTACCACTTCGCAACTGGTGGAAGTGACATAAGAATAGCTTCTGTATTACCGCCTGTCATAAATCCAAACTTTGTTCCACGATCGTATACCAAATTGAACTCAGCATAACGACCTCTTTTTATTAGTTGTTTTTCTTTTTCTTCGTGCGAAAAAGCTTCGTACATCCTACGTCTTACAAGCTGAGGAAATACTTGTAAAAATGCCAAGCCAACTTCTTGCGTGTATACATAGTCTTGCTGCCAGTCTCCTGTATTAAAGTAATCATAGAAAATTCCACCTATGCCACGCGATTCATTCCGATGTTTTATAAAAAAATACTCATCGCATTCTTTTTTGAACTTAGGATAAAAAGAAGGGTCAAACTTGTCGCATGCATTTTTAAATGCCATATGAAAATCTCTGTTATCTTCTTCAAATTCTATCGTTGGTGTAAGATCTGCTCCACCGCCGAACCATAATTTTTCTGTGCATACCATACGGGTATTCATATGAACACTTGGTACACGAGGGGATGCCATATGCGCAACCAGTGAGATCCCTGATGCCCAAAATGAGGAGCTTGCTTCTGTCCCAGGTATTTCTTTTGCGAAATTCGCACGAAAGTCACCATATACTGTAGAGATGTTGACTCCAACTTTTTCAAAGACTTTGCCATGCATTATAGACATCTCGCCACCACCACCTGCAGCACGGTCCCAAGGCTTTCTTTCGAACTTTGGATCAGACCCAAACTCTTTTTCTATTTTTTCAAACTCTTGGCATATTTGATCTCTAAGCGACATAAACCAAGCAGATGCAATAGATTGTTTTTCGTGTATAGAAAGATGTTTGAGTGATGTGTTGTTCATATTACGCTCCTGCTTCGGTTATAAACTTGTGCGCAAGTAGGGCGGCTATGCATCCTGTGCCCGCTGCAGTTACTGCTTGCCTATATATCTTGTCTTGTACATCGCCTGCTGCGAATACTCCAGGTATATTAGTTTCGGTAGATCCTGGTTTTGTAATGATATATCCTTCATCGTCCAGGGTTAGCTGTCCTTTGAATATACCAGAGTAAGGTGAGTGACCTATTGCTACAAACACACCATCTGTCTTCATAGTAGATAGTTCGTTTGTTTTAACGTTCTTCAATTTGATAGATGTAACGTTCTTAGGCTCTGTAGTACCCATAATCTCTTCAACAACTGTATCCCAAATCACATTAATTTTAGGATTAGAGAATAGATGCTTTTGATTCACCTGGTCTGCGCGTAAAGAATCACGCCTGTGTATCAAGGTGACTTTTGATGCGTGATTTGTCAGATATATTGCCTCTTCAACAGCGGTATTACCCCCACCAACAACCACTACTTCCTTGTTTCTGAAAAAGAAACCGTCGCATGTTGCGCAACCGGATACGCCAAAGCCTTGGAAGAATGACTCACTTTCAAGGCCAAGCCATTTTGCCTGTGCGCCAGTCGCAATTATCACGGTCTCTGCTACATATTCGTCGCTCGATTCTCCAACTGCTTTGAAGGGTCTAGAAGACAGATCTATAGATGCAATAGTGTCGTTTGCAATTATTGTTCCAACTTTTTTAGCTTGCTCAGACATTTGATCCATCAGCCAAGGGCCTTGAACAGGGTCCGCAAATCCTGGAAAGTTCTCTACATCTGTTGTAATAGTAAGTTGCCCGCCAGGTTGTATGCCTGAAACTAACATAGTGGTGCGGCCAGCTCTAGCAGCATATATTGCTGCTGTGTAGCCAGCTGGCCCAGACCCTATAATCAATACTTGAGTTTTATGTGAAGAAGCCATTTTTACCTTATGCGCTATATTTTTCAGATAAGTAGCTTGAAACACCTTCTTTAGTTGGTTTCATGCCTTTTGCACCTTGATTCCAGTTAGCAGGGCATACCTCGCCTTGTTCTTGATGGAATTTTAGTGCTCTTACCATTCTTAATGCTTCCTCTATATTGCGTCCAAGTGGTAGGTCGTTTACGACTTGATGGCGCACTTTGAAGTCTTGGTCTATTAAGAATGTACCTCTATAAGCAACGGAGTTGTTTGCAAGTACGTCATAGTCTTTTGCAATTTGTTTTGACAAATCAGCGACCATAGGGAATTGCACTTGACCAATTCCACCATTTTTAATGTCTGTGTTCTTATATGCTATATGGGAAAACTGAGAGTCTACACTTACTGCTATTAATTCAGCGCCTTCTGCTTTGAATTTCTCTAAGTAATTGTTGAACTCTAAAATTTCTGATGGGCAGACAAATGTGAAGTTGAGTGGGTAAAAGAAAAGTACTCCTATTTTGCCATTTAGATAGGCATTCAAATTAAATGATGGGTTGATAGAGTTATCAGGCATTACAGCGGAAGCTGTAAAATCTGGTGCTAAAGATCCTACTAGTACAGACATTATATTCCTCATTGTTTGTATTTTGATGACTGAGATTATAAAATAATAAAGAAATAATCTCAAGCAAATCTAAGAGAAAAATTAAGAGCATATATATATAGTAAACAAGGTTAAGGGCCTTGTTTAAGCTCGAAATAAAATACTATTGACGAGGTGCCCCAACATGTTGTAATATATAGAGATATGCTTTAGGCGAGAGATTATTTTGAAAAAAATAAAAAAAGTTCGCACAAAGTGTTTGACATGTTGGGTCTATATCGCTATAAATACTCCACGAACGCAGCGTATCTGAAATAAACAAATACAAAGCGAGTTCTTTTGAAATTGGTAAAATACGTTTTTATGAAAATAATTATAAGACGGTAGTACGTAGCAGAAATTCTGTGCTTCGTTTGAGAAGCAAAAAAATAGCAAAGATCAAAACTTGAGAGTTTGATCCTGGCTCAGAGTGAACGCTGGCGGCGTGCTTAACACATGCAAGTCGAACGAGTAAGTGCTGTAGCAATACAGATTACTGCTAGTGGCAGACGGGTGAGTAATACATGGGAATCTGCCTTAGAGCCTGGGATAACTGTTGGAAACGACAGCTAATACCGGATAACACCGAGAGGTCAAAGATTTATCGCTTTAAGATGAGCCCATGCAAGATTAGCTAGTTGGTAGGGTAAAGGCCTACCAAGGCGAAGATCTTTAGCTGGTTTGAGAGGATGATCAGCCACACTGGAACTGAGACACGGTCCAGACTCCTACGGGAGGCAGCAGTGGGGAATATTGGACAATGGGCGAAAGCCTGATCCAGCAACGCCGCGTGAGTGATGAAGGCCTTCGGGTTGTAAGACTCTGTCAGTAGGGAAGATAATGACGGTACCTACAGAAGAAGCTCCGGCTAACTTCGTGCCAGCAGCC